>JAWWOY010000921.1:0-4310 GCA_033851195.1 Kribbellaceae bacterium
CGGCGCGGCGCGGAAGGCGCTCTCGGACCACCTCTTTACACTCTCAGAGCAGGCAGGCTTCGAGAGGTGGCTCACAGCACGTGACGGACGACGTGGACACGCAGTCCAGCGACCACCTCGTCGGGCGACTGCTCGACGGGCGGTACCGCGTGGGTGCGCGCGTCGCCAGAGGCGGGATGGCCACCGTCTACCAGGCCCTGGACACCAGGCTGGACCGGGTCGTCGCCCTCAAGGTGATGAACCCGGGGCTGGGCGACGACGCCGAGTTCGGCCGCCGGTTCGTCGCCGAGGCCCGGGCCGCGGCCAGGCTGTCCCACCCGAACGTGGTGGCCGTGTTCGACCAGGGTGACGACGACGGAACCCTGTTCCTCGCGATGGAGTACGTGCCGGGGCGGACGCTGCGGGACGTCGTACGGCGGGAGGCTCCGATGCCGCCGGCGCGCGCCCTCGACCTGCTCGCGCCGGTGCTGTCCGCGCTGTCGGCCGCGCACGACGCCGGCATCGTGCACCGCGACATCAAGCCCGAGAACGTGCTGATCTCCGACGACGGGATGGTCAAGGTCGCCGACTTCGGACTCGCCCGCGCCGTCACCACGACCGGCAACACCGCTACCCAGGGCATGCTGATGGGCACGGTGTCCTACCTGGCACCCGAACTGGTCACGGACGGTAGCGCCGATGCCCGCTCCGACGTCTACTCGGCCGGCATCGTTCTTTACGAACTCCTCACCGGCGCCAAACCGCACAGCGGCGACACCCCGATCCAGGTGGCCTACCGGCACGTGCACACCGACGTACCGGCGCCGTCCCTGATCCGCCCCGGCATCCCCCCGTACGTCGATGCGCTGGTGCAGCGGGCCACGGCGAGGGACCGGGACCTACGTCCGGCCGACGCCCGGGTGCTCAGCCGGCAGGTCCTCCGGGTCCGCAGCGCGCTCGAGGATGGCCTGCCGGACGACCCGGAGCTGACCGGTGACCTGACCGTGCCGATCCAGGCGATCCGCCAGGACAGCGGGTACGACGACGGCTACATCCGCTCCGGCTACATCCAGGAGCCCCGGTCCGACACCCTCATCGTGCCGTTCCAGCTCGGGCCTCCGGCGCCGCCGCGGCGTACGGGTTCTGCTCCCCCACCGATGCAGCCGCGGTCGCGGTCGCGGTGGCGTGGGCTGGTCGCGTTGTTCGCGGTGCTCGCGCTGGCCATCGGGGTGGGCACGGCTGCCTGGTACTACGGCGTGCACATTTACACGTCGACGCCGAGCCTGGTGAACATGTGGCCTACCGATGCCGCAGCCAAGGCGGCTGAGGTCGGGCTCACCACCAAGGTGCAGGACCAAGCCTTCTCCGAGGTGGTGCCGAAGGGGTTTGTCGTGAGCACCGATCCGGCCCCCGGTGACCGGGTCCGGAAGGGGGGCGTGGTCGGGCTGATCGTGTCCAAGGGCCAGGAGCGCTACCGGGTGCCGCAACTGGCCGGGCTGGATGTCGAAGCCGCCAAGCGCGCGCTCGACGGCATCAAGCTCGTCACTGGCACGGTCACCGAGACCTACAGCCAGACCGTTCCGGCCGGCCGGATCGTCAGCTATCTGCCGAAGTTCGACACCGTGATGAAGCCTGGCAACACCGTGACGCTGTCGGTCAGCCTGGGCAAGAAGCCGATCACAGTGCCGGACACGACCGGCAAACCGGCCAAGGAGGCGACCCGGACGCTGCGAAAGGCCGGCTTCGTGGTGCAGCGCACCGACGTGTTCAACGAGACTGTCCGCGAGGGCCGGGTGATCAGCCAGACCCCGAACAGTGGCACCAGGTTCGCCGCGGACAGCATCCAGCTGGTCGTCTCGAAAGGCCCGGCGCTGCGCGACGTACCGGACGTCAAGCGCAAGCAGGTCGCTGACGCGCAGCAGATCCTGACCGCCGCCGGGTTCGTGGTGAAGGTCGAGCAGGCGCCGTTCCACCTCGGGCTGAACCTGGTTGCCGGCCAGAATCCGGCGGCCGGCAAGAAGGCCAAACCAGGCAGCACGGTGATCGTCACCATCCTCTGACCCAGCGCCTTCCGGCCTGGGCGCTCGCAGCCTAGTGTGAGAACCCGGAGGTGATGGGTATGCATGCCGAGATCGGCGATCTGCTGCATGTGCGTGGCCGGACGGTCGGCACGAAGGAACGCCAGGGCGAGGTGCTGGAGGTCCGCGGCGAGAACGGGGCGCCGCCTTATCTGATCCGGTTCACGGACGGCCACGAGTCGCTGGTGTTCCCGGGTTCGGATTGCGTGGTGGAGCACCACCCGTCCTGACCCTGTCAGGTGTCTGAGAGGCTTTGCGCGTGAATCGTCCGCGCATAGCCGTCTTCGCGTTGCTCTCAGTGGCGGCCGCGTGGGGCTCAACGTTCTTCCTCACCAAAGACCTGCTGCTGCGGATGGACGTCGCCGACTACCTCGCGATCCGGTTCGCGATCGCGGCGATCGCCTTGATGCTGGTGCGTCCGGCCGCCATCAGCCGGCTCAGCAGGCTGGACAGGGGCCGCGGTATTGCGCTCGGCATCACCTACGGGATCGCTCAGTTGGTGCAGACCGAGGGGCTGCGGCATACCTCCGCCAGTGTTTCCGGCTTCGTCACCGGCATGTACGTCGTGTTCACGCCGCTGCTGGCCGCGGTGATCCTGCGGCACAAGATCGGCCGGTGGGCCTGGGTCGCGGTGGCACTGGCCACGATCGGCCTCGGCGTACTGTCGCTGCGCGGTCTGAGCCTGGGCACCGGCGAACTGCTGACGCTCGCCTCCGCCGGGCTGTACGCGTTGCACATCGTCGGGCTCGGCGCCTGGTCCACCCCGTCGAACGCCTTCGGGCTGTCCAGCCTGCAGATGGTCGTGATCGTGGCGGTCTGCGCGATCGGCGCGATTCCCGGCGGCTTCACCCTGCCGAGTGGGATCGGCGACTGGACCAGCGTGCTCTACCTGGCGTTGGTCGCGGGCGCGGTCGCGCTGATCGTGCAAACCTGGGCCCAGGCGCATCTGGCGCCGACCCGGGCGGCGATCGCGATGACGATGGAACCGGTGTTCGCTTCCGGTTTCGCCGTCGTCTTCGGAGCTGACAGCCTGACCGGGCGGATGCTGATCGGCGGAGCACTGGTGCTGACCGCGATGTACCTGGTCGAACTGGCACCGCGCCGCAAGATCGAGGCAGAGGTCCAGCACCTAGGCCAGCAACGTCCTGCGTCGGATGTTGGTGCGTAGTGTCCCGTAAAGGGACCGCCCTGACGGCACACTAGACATCCCGTGGCGGGACCGCCGGAGATGCATGTCGGCATCCGACTGAGGACAATAGCTCGTGTCGGGGTGTTGTCGGGGCCGGTCCTCGTCGGGTGGGGAGGTTGGGGTGCGGGACGACAGTGCGCGCCGGATCGGGCTGTACCCGGTCGTCGTGATCGTCTTGCTGCTTGCCGTCCTCGCAGCCGGTACGACGTCCAACCTGCGCCGCATCCCGCAACCTGAACTGGTCGCCGAGGGCATTCCCGGCCAGCAGGTGCCGGCGGCATCGGTGGCCGCGATCCCGGCTGCCTTCCCCGATCTGGTCCGGCACGCACTGGCCGACCTCGACGCGCTGACGCTGCCGACCGGCGCGACGCTGGCCGGCTGGAACGGCCCCTGGCGGTTCGTCTGGCCGCGCGACGCCTCCTTCGTCGCCGCTGCCCGCTGCTCCGTCGGCCAGTACGCCGAAGCCGACGGGGTACTGGGGTTTCTGAACAGGGTCCGTCCGGTCTCCGGCCGATGGGCCGCGCGCTATCAGGCCGACAGCGGGGCAGTGCCGCAGGACGGACGCGCGGCCCAACTGGACGGATCAGGCTGGGTCCTCTGGGCCACTTGGTTCTGCGCAGCCAACCGTCCCGACGTTGGAGCGGCACTTGTGGGATTGCGCAGGTATTGGCCGATGCTGCGCGAGTCCGGCGACCAGATCGTGGCCGAACTGGGCCCCGACGGACTGCCGGCCCCATCGCCCGACTACTGGGAACGCGACGAATCCCAAGTAACGCTGGGCACGATCGCACCACTGCTCGCCGGACTGCGCGCAGGCCTGGCCGTAGCCGCACTCCTCGACCGCACCACCGAGGTCAGCCATTGGCGAACCGCTCTGGCCCTCCTATCCGCCGCAACCGACCGAGTCTTCGGCCCCGACTACCCCCGCACCCCCGCCAGGGCCGTCAGCACCCTCAGCGACCTAGGCACCTCCGGCCGCAGCAACGCTCACCCAGCCGGCGACGAAAAGACCGGGATCGGCGGCGGTGCTGAAACGACCAGGGGCGGCGACGGAACGACCGGGG
>JAWWOY010000938.1:0-3954 GCA_033851195.1 Kribbellaceae bacterium
TGGCGGACAGCCTCGGCCAGGCCTTCGGCGCCTGCGCGAACGAGATGGCTCCAGGTGACGGCCGGATCGTCTCCTACGACTACGGCTGCGGCGCGCACTCCGACATCGTGGTCGAGTCTGTCGACCACCCGGCCACCGAGCACGCCTTCGACACCACCGGGTACGACGAACTGGGCCTGGAACCGGGCCTGGCCGCTGAGATGGATATCACCGAGGAGAGTCCGGACGATGTACCGGACGAGGTTGCCGAGGCAGACGCCGTCCAGCTGGAGGTCGAAGCGGCAGCCGAGCCCGCCAGCGACGACGTACAGGTCGAGGGCGGCGGGTCTACCGAGGGCTGAGGGTCAGTCCTCTTGCTCTGAGCGGTGGCCGGCCTGGATGGCGGCCCAGCGGTGGCGGCAGTAGGCGAAGCCGATCAGGCCGAGAACGAAGCCGGCCACGGTGACCCACAACCACCACTCCTCGCCGTCGCGCTTCAGGTCGTCGCGGAACACCAGCAGGACCACGAACGCGATCGCCCAGGCGACGATCCCGACGATCACGGTGGGGATGCCGGACAGGTCCAGCGGCTTCACGTCAGCGTGCATCAGTTCGCCACGGGCCAGCTGGCTGGTCGGATCGGTCCGCTTGGGTCCGCCCTGCCTGGGTTCACGCTGTGCGTCGGGAGCCGGGGTCTGGTCTGCCACGGTTCCACCTTAGTCCGACCCGCGATACCGGACGGCGCGGCTTTGCCAAACTGCTCGCCAGCCGCCGGTAGCACCTGGCACCATGCCGACATGAGCTTGCCACAGGCTGCCACCGCCCGCTCCGGGACCGGCTTCATCGACTCCTTCTTCAAGATCAGCGACCGGGGCTCCACCCTCGGCCGTGAGGTGCGCGGCGGTCTCGTCACCTTCTTCACGATGGCCTACATCGTGGTGCTGAACCCGCTGATCATCGGCACCGTCAAGGACGGCGACGGCCAGTTCATCGGTGGCGGTACCGATCCGGCGACCGCGATCGCCAAGATCGCCGTCGCCACCGCGCTGGTCGCCGGGGTGATGACGATCCTGATGGGGGTGGTGGCGAACTTCCCGCTGGCGCTGGCGACCGGGCTCGGGCTGAACGCGTTCATCGCCTTCTCGGTCGCGGCCAAGATGACCTGGGCCGACGCGATGGGCCTGGTCGTGATCGAGGGCGTGATCATCCTGGTGCTGGTGCTGACCGGGTTCCGCAAGGCGGTCTTCGAGGCGGTGCCCCTGCAACTCAAGATCGCGATCAGCGTCGGTATCGGCCTGTTCATCGCCTTCATCGGCGTGGTCGACGCCGGCTTCGTCCGCCGGCCGCAGGCGCCGACCGGTCCGCCGGTCGAGTTGGGGGTCGGCGGCAACCTGCGCGGCTGGCCGGTGCTGATCTTCGTGGTCGGGCTGATCCTGATCATCACGTTGTACGCGCGCAAGGTGAAGGGCGCCATTCTGATCGGCATCCTGGCCGCCACCGTGCTGGCGATCGTGGTCGAGGCGATCTTCAACGTCGGCGCCCGGACAGCGGACAACCCCGGCGGCTGGGGCCTGAGCGTGCCGAAACTGCCGGACCAATGGTTCACCAAGCCGAACTTCGACACCATCGGTGCGTTCAACCTGTTCGGCTCGTTCGGCAAGGTCGGCGTGGTCTCGACCGTGCTGCTGATCTTCACCCTGATGCTGGCCGACTTCTTCGACACGATGGGCACGATGACAGCGATCGGTGCCGAGGCCGGGCTGCTGGACGAGGACGGCACCCCGCCGAACTCGCAGCGCATCCTGATCGTGGACAGTGTCGCCGCAGCCGCGGGCGGTGCCGCCTCGGTGTCCAGCAACACGTCGTACATCGAGTCCGCGTCGGGCGTCGGCGAGGGGGCGCGGACCGGGCTGGCCAGTGTGGTGACGGGAGTCTGCTTCCTGATCTCGATCGTGCTCGCGCCGCTGGTGACCCTGGTGCCGTACGAGGCGGCCACACCCGCCCTGGTCCTGGTCGGCTTCCTGATGATGGCGCAGGTGAAGGGGATCGACTTCGACGACCTCGAGGTCGCGATCCCGGCCTTCCTGACCATCATCCTGATGCCGTTCACGTACTCGATCTCGGCCGGGATCGGCGCCGGTTTTGTTTCCTACGTGCTGCTCAAGGTGGTCCGCGGCAAGGCGAGCCAGGTCCACTCGCTGATGTGGGTGGTCTCGGCACTGTTCGTCGTCTACTTCGCGATCGGACCCCTGGGCGACTTGCTGACCTGACCGTGTTGGTAAAGTGCGGGTGGCGTCAGGTTCTCCGGCGCCCCCGCCTCCGATCGGTTCTGAGATCGTGACGGCCTCTTCTGTCCCCCCGGAAATGCCACCAGGTACGCCGTGAAGAGTCCCAGTTATGGATACCAGCAAATACCCTGCCCAGTCCGCGCGGACCCAGCACTTCACCCTCGGCGTACCGCGCGCTTTCACCTTCTCGCCCGACGGCAGTCGGCTGCTCTTCCTTCGTACCCGGGGTGGGGAGGATCGGATTAGTTGTCTGTGGCTGCTGGACGGCGATGGCGAGCGCTTGCTTGTCGCCCCCGAGTTGCTCGGATCCTCGGGTCCGTTGCCGGAGGCGGAGCGGATCCGCCGCGAGCGGACCCGCGAACGGGCGACGGGTGTCGTTGCCTACTCGACCGATGTCGCGCTGCGCACGATCGTGTTCGCCGTCGCCGGCCGGCTGTGGACGATCGACCTGACGGCGGATGGCGCCAAACCGCAGCTGCTGTCCACGGCCGGACCGGCGGTCGATCCGCGAGTGGATCCCACTGGCAGCCGGGTGGCCTATGTGACCGGTGGAGCGCTGCATTTACTAGAGCTTGCCGATGGCAACGATCGCTTGCTGGCCGAGCCCGACAGCCCGGAGGTGACCTGGGGTCTGGCCGAGCATGTGGCAGCGGAGTCCATGTACCGGATCCGCGGCCATTGGTGGTCCCCGGACGGGACCAGACTGCTGGCGGCGAGGGTCGACAACACCCCGGTTCAGCGCTGGTGGATCGCCGACCCGGCGAACCCGGACCGACCGCCTCGCGAGATTGCCTACCCGGCGGCCGGCACCGCCAACGCGGAGGTCACGCTGCATGTGCTGGGGATCGACGGCAGTGCTGTCGAGCTCGGCTGGGACCGGGCCGCCTTCGAGTACGTCGCCACAGCCGGCTGGGACGCGCACGGCTTGCTCGTCACCGTGCAGAGCCGCGACCAACGCACCCTGCAGGTGTTGGCGGCCGATCCGGACACAGGCGCGACCAGCCTTCTGCATGAGCAGCGCGATCCCGCCTGGGTGCAGTTGATCGATGGCACTCCGGCGCGGACGGCATCAGGCGCGCTCGTCCACACCATCGACACGGACGACACCCGGCGCCTACTGGTCGACGGCGTCGCGGTGACACCGCAGGGACTCCAGGTCCGCGCCGTCCTGGACGTGACGGGCGAGTCGGTACTCTTCCTGGCCAGCGACGAGCCCACCGAGACCCACCTCTGGGCGTACGACGCCTCGAGCGGCACCGTGCGGCTGAGTGATGAGCCAGGAGTGCACTTCGGCGCCCGGGCGCAGGGCGCCCTGTTGCTTGCCTCGCACACCGAAGACGGGCGGACCTTCCGGGTTCTACGGGACGGGTGGCCGGACCAAGAGCTCAACTCGCTGGACGAGAAGCCCCTGGTCACTCCGCGAATCACCTGGTTGCGTGCCGGCGAGCAGGAGATCCGCACTGCACTGCTGCTGCCTTCCTGGCATCAGCCGGGCGACGGCAAACTGCCGGTACTGATGGCGCCCTACGCAGGCCCGGCGATGCAGATGGTGACACGGAGCCGGGGCGGTGGACTGTGTACGGCCCAGTGGTTCGCCGAGTCCGGCTTCGCGGTCGTGATCGCGGACGGGCGCGGCACTCCGGGGCGTGGTCCGGCCTGGGAGAAGACGGTCCACGGCGACAGCCTC
>JAWWOY010000797.1:0-12609 GCA_033851195.1 Kribbellaceae bacterium
CACCGACATCACCGGGCTGCAAGCCCGCCACAACCGCCCGCGCCCGCACCACCGCCTCGTCGTACCGGCGCAGATCGCCGACATACCCGGAAGGGTCCAAGTCGGTCCAATCGCCGTCGGGCCGCCCATCCGAGGAATAGGCATACTCGACGGGCTCGTCGGTGAACGTGCCAACAAACCAGCCGACCTCCACCTCGGTCAAGTGCCGGACCAGCCCATGCAGCGTCATCCTCGACGGCCCCACCGCAGCAACACCGAGCTGCTCCGGGGTAAGTCCCTCGCACTTCCATCGCAAGGTGGCACGCTGAAAGTCCAGGAAGCCGGTGAGCGTTTCCTTCTCGCCGGCTTCCATCGGCGGATCCGGTCTGCCGTTGAGATCCATGTCGGGAACCTACCTCCACCCACCGACAATTTGTTCCGTCCCTCGGCCCGATCGGCTGAACCGACCGGATTGTGGCCGTACCGGAGGGACCTCCGATCCGGCCTATTAGGCTCGTGAGCATGACATCGACTGATTCCACAGCCCGTCCGTACAGCGCTTTCCCGGTCCGGATCGGCGTCCAGGTTCAGCCCCAGCACGCCGAGTATGCAGACATCCGGCGGACCGTAGCCGCGGCCGAGGAGATCGGCGTCGACATCGCGTTCAACTGGGACCACTTCTACCCGCTCTCCGGTGAACCGGAGGGCTTGCATTTCGAGTGTTGGACCATGCTCGCGGCCTGGGCCGAGGCCACTGAGCGGGTCGAGATCGGCGCCCTGGTCAGCTGCAACTCCTACCGCAACCCCGAACTGCTGGCCGATATGGCCCGCACGGTCGACCACATCAGCGACGGTCGGCTGATCCTCGGCATCGGCTCCGGCTGGTTCGAGAAGGACTACGACGAGTACGGCTACGAATTCGGCACCGCCGGCGGTCGGCTGGACGCGCTCGGCGAAGCGCTCCCCCGGATCGAGCAGCGCTGGACCAAGCTCAACCCGGCCCCGACCCGCGACATCCCGGTGCTGATCGGCGGTGGCGGCGAGAAGAAGACGCTCAAGCTGGTCGCGCAGCACGCGACCATCTGGCACGGCTTCGGCGACGCCGAGACCATCGCCCACAAGCACGACGTCCTGGACGAGCACTGCCGGACGCTCGGCCGCGACCCGGGTGAGATCGAGCGCTCCGCCGGCGTCGGCGCGAAGACCCCCGAACAGCTCGGCAAGTCGCTGCTGGACGTCGGCACCCGGCTGTTCACGGTCAGCACTTCCGGCCCGGACTACGACCTCGGCCTGCTCCGCGAGTGGGTCGCCTGGCGCGACGAGCAGAACAACTCCTGACCCACCCATTCGCGTCCGAAGAACCTTGGCCTGGAGCGCAAGGTTCTTCGGACGCAACGCTAAGATCAGGCATGCCTACGCTGCCTACGAATGGTTCGGTGCTGCCTATCACCCGGTGGGGTGAGAACGTGATGCACCGGCTGAACCAGCCTGTCACCGAGTTCGGCGAAGAGCTCCACCAGCTGGTCGCGGACATGACCGCGACGATGAACGCCGCCGAGGGTGTCGGCCTGGCCGCGAACCAGGTCGGGGTCGACCTGCAGCTGTTCGTCTTCGACTGCCCCGACAAGGACGGCGTGCGCCAGCAGGGCGTGGTCTGCAACCCGGTGATCGAGTTGCCCGAGGGCAAGGATCGGCAGCTCGACGAGGGCGACGAGGGCTGCCTGTCGTTGCCGGGCGCGTTCACCAAGTGCGCCCGGCCGGACCGGGCCCGCGTCACCGGCGTCGACCAGAACGGCGAGGCGGTCAGCTACGAGGGCTCTGGCCTGCTGGCCCGCTGTCTGCAGCACGAAACGGACCACACCCAGGGCATGGTCTTCGGCGACCGGCTGTCCCGTAAGTACAAGAAGCGCCTGTTCGCCGAGGCCGAGGAGTTCGCGCCCGACTACCCGGCCGACTGGCCAGTCTCACCCATGCTCAACCAAGAAGAGCACGATCACGCCGACGAGGGCCTCAACGCCTGAACCGCCGGCCTGTACGGCGATACGCGCCCAGTGGCGTGGTCAGAACAAGGATGCCGACAGGTCGTCCTTGAGGATCTCCGCGACGGATTCCTCGGCAGTCTGGCCGGTGGTGTCGAGCCACAGCCCCCGGCGCGGAATCTGCTGTAGTCCCTGCTGGAGTGAAGCCACTGCATCCGCCAAGGTCATCCCGGGCTGCTGCCAGCCGCGATAAGAGTTCGAGCCGCGGCCGGTCTCGCGTTCGACGATCGACTCGACGGACGGAACCAGCACCACCAAGTGCGGCTCGACGTTCTGCAACGACTCGAGCCAGCGTCCGACGTACTCGCCCAGAATGATGTCGCTGAGGACGAAGTCGAATCCCGCGTCGGCGTAGTGCTGCGCGACCAGGGCCGAGGCGTCGTACCGGAGCTCCAGTTGGCGGACGGCCTCGGGCTCGGGGTCGGGCGTCATACCGACGTGGCCGGCGACCACGGCGTTGAAGAAGACGTCGCCGTCCAGCGCGGCGGCGGGTGGTCCCATCCGAGCCGCCAGCAGCGGGGCGATCGTCGACTTGCCCGCCGCCTGCATCCCGGTGATCAGCACAACCTTGTTCATCCCGGCATCCCACCACGCCCGTCCACTCCTTTTCCGCACTGGACTTGCCCCCAGCGATGTCATGGGGTGGTGGTGTGTCAGTTCGAGAGCGGGGCGCTCACGAGTTTCGACCGATAAACTCTGGCAGGTGAGCGACATTCAGAGCGACCCTGTCACGAGGCGCCCTGTCACCCTCGACGACGTCGCCCGCCAGGCGGGCGTCTCGCAACCCACCGCGTCCCGGGTCCTGAACGGAAGCTCGCGCAAGGTCGCCGAGAGCTACCGACTGCGAGTGCTCGAGGCCGCTCGCGACCTCGGCTACACCCCGAACCTCCCCGCGCAGGCGATGGCCCGCGGCACCTCGCGGACGATCGCCCTGGTCATCAGCCTGATCTCCGACCCGTACTTCTCGGCGATGGCAGCCGAGATCATGAAGCAGGCCGAGGCGGTCGGTCTGCACGTGTCGATCGCCGTCACCGAACGGCGTACGGACCGCGAGCTCGACCTGGTCCGAGAATTGCGCGGACAGCAGCCGCGAGCGATCATCCTGGCCGGCACCGGGTACGTCGACCCGCCCTCCGAAGAGCAACTGGTAGCTGAGCTGCAGCGCTACCAGCAGACCGGCGGCCGGGTCGTCCTGATCAGCCGGTCGGACCTGCCCTTCGAGACGGTTGATTTCGACAACCACGAAGGCGCGCGGCAACTCGCCCGCGAGCTGGCCGGTCTCGGCTACCGGCGCTTCCTGGTGCTCGGCAGCGGCACTCCCCTGCTGTCCATGCAGCAGCGCGTCGAGGGATTCATCGCCGGTCTCGTCGAGTCAGGGGTCTCCGATGCGGGCGTGCGCGTCCACCACCCCGGATTCAGCTGGGCCGGCGCTCATGACTTCATCCTGGGACTGAGCGACGAGACCCTGCGCGATCTGCAACTGGTGTTCGCGGTCACCGACGACATGGCACTCGGCGCGATCGCGGGCCTGCACGAGCGCGGCATGGAGATCCCTTCCGACATCGGTGTCGCCGGATTCGACGACATCACCACACTGCGCGACGTCGTACCGAAGCTGACGACAGTGCACGTCGCGCTCAACGCCGTGGCCGAGGAGGCCGTCTACCGGGCGACGACGACCGACACCGAGCTCACCCGCCGCACGGTGCCGGCCTATCCGGTCATCAGGGCCAGTACGCCGCCGTTGTGAGGCTCAGAACTTCACCCCGCCGCTGATCAGGTCGATCTTCCAGTACTTCTGCAGGCTCAGGAACAGGATCGCGAGCGGCACGATCGACACCAGCACGCCGACGATCACGATCGAGTACTGCGCGGCCTGGCCACCGGTGATGATCATCAGCCCGTAGAGCCCGAGTGTCAGTGGGTAGAGGTGATCGTTGTTGATCATCACGAACGGCAGCAGGAAGTTGTTCCAGATGCCGATGAACTGCAGCAAGAACACCGTCACCAGTGCAGGCAGCATCAACGGCGCGCCGACCAACCGGAAGATCCGCCACTCGCTGCCGCCGTCGATCCGGGCCGCCTCCATGATCTCGTCCGGCACCGACGCCTCGGCGTAGATCTTGCACAGGTAGATCGCGAACGGGCTGACCAGTTGCGGCAGCAGCACCGACGCATAGTTGTTGGTCATCCCGAACTTCGCGAGCAGCAGGAACTGCGGGATCGCCAGCATGATCTGCGGCAGCAACACCGCCGCGACGATGGTCCGGAACAACACCTTGCTGCCGACGAAGCGGTACTTGCCCAGCGCATAGCCGGCCGCCCCGGCGATGGCAGTCGACAGTACGCCGCCGCCGATCGCGTAGATCACCGAGTTCAGCGCCCACCGTCCGAAGATCCCGCCGTTGTAGCTGAACAACGCGTCCAGGTTGCTGAAGAAGCCGCCGTGGAACGAGGGCAGGAACGGCGCGGTCGAGAACAGCTCGTCGTTCGTCTTCGTCGACGCGATGACGATCCACAGCACCGGCAGCACGCAGTACAGCGCGCCGACGAGGAGGATCAGGGTCGGCACCAGGCGGGTCCGCTGCCGCCGCGGCCGTACCTTCGGGGCGACCGCGGGCTGGCGCATTTCGACGGTGGTCATCGGTTCCCTCTCCGGGACAGGCGGCGACCGACCACGGTGACGAGCACCGTGGCGGTCACCGTCATGGCGATCAGGATGAACGAGGTGGCCGCTCCCTCGTAGATGCTGTTGTTGACGAAGGCATCGGTGTAGACCCGCATCAACGGCACCCAGGTCGACGAGATCGCGTTGGCCAGCGGCTTCAGCGTGGTCGGCTCGTTGAACAGCTGCAACGCGCCGATCACCGAGAACAACGCCACCATCGCCATGGCGGGCGCGATCATCGGCAGCTTCACCCGGACGGCGATCTGGAACTCCGTCGCCCCATCCAGCTCGGCCGCTTCGAACAACTCCGGCGGCAGGCTGCGGACGGCCGTGTAGAGGATCACCATGTTGAACCCGACCACGCCCCACACGGCGACGTTCGCGACCGAGAAGAAAATGCCCAAGGTGCCGAAGTAGTTGACGACACTGCCACCGATCGGGCTGGTGGCGGGCAGGTACATGAATCCCCACAACAGCGAGGCGACGACACCCGGTACGGCGTACGGCAGGAAGATCGCCAGCCGGGTGAAGCCCACCAGGCGTGCGCGTTTCGCATCCAGGCACAGGGCGAAGAGCGCCGCCAGGAACACCGTCAGCGGCACTCCGACGACGGCGATCAGCAGCATCCGGACCAGGCTCGCCCAGAACTCGCTGTCGGTGAGTGTCGACGCGTAATTGGCGAATCCCGCGAAGACCTCGGTCGGCTTGCCCCCACCCAGCAGGCCTCGGCCCACCTTCGCCTGCAGGAAGCTGAGCACAATGGCATAGATCGCCGGGGCGATCGTGAACAACAGCAGCAGGACGACGGCCGGCGCGACCAGGACGATCGGCAGTAAGCCGCCCCGTCCGCGCACGGCGACGCTGCTTGCCCGCTCTCGGGACATGGGGCTCCTCTCGGACTACTGACGCGAAGTCAGCCGGCGACCTGGAACCCGAGCTTCTTCATGTCGCTGACGGTGGCGTTCTGCATCGTGTCGAGAGCCGCTGCCAGCGAGGTCTTCTTCTGCAGCGCCGCCCCGAACGCGTTCGAGTAGGAGTCGAACGTGACGTTCGCGTTCGGGCCCCAGATGTCGAACGTGCGCACGCCCTTGGAGACGGTGCCCATCAAGGTGTTGTAGTCCGGCTGGTTGGACATGTACGGCGGCGGGGTCTTCAACGCGGGCAGCGACTGACCCGGGATCGAGGCCGGGAACACCTGGACGTTCTTGATCAGCGACGAGACGCCGGCATCGGACGAGTTCATCCACTCGACGAACTTCGCCGCCTCGGCCGGGTGCTTGGAGTTCGCCGTCACTGCCTCGGTCTCGCCACCCCAGATACCGACGGTGGTGTCACCCGCGGTCCAGGCGGGCAGCGGTGCGGCCACCCACTTGCCGGCGGTGTCCTTCGCGATGGACGGCAATTGGTTCGGTCCCCACTGGGCTCCGACCCAGCCGACCAGGTTGCCGTTGTTCATGTCGGTGTTCCACTGGGCCGACCAGTTTGGCTGCGGGCTCACCACACCCTTCTTGATCAGTCCGTCCCAGTAGTTGGCGACCTTCTTGCTGGCGGCATCGTTGATGGCCACGTTCCAGGTCTGACCGTTGGCCTTCCACCAGTTGGCACCCGCCTGCTGGGCCAGCCCGGCGAACCAGCCCGGGTCGGCTGCGGTGAAGTTGCCGATGTACTTCTTCGGATCCGCCTTGTGGATGGCGGTGGCGGTGGCGGCGTACTCGTCCCAGGTCTTCGGGGCCGAGAGGCCGAGCTTGGCGAAGACGTCCTTGCGGTAGAAGAACACCATCGGGCAGACGTTCTGCGGCACCCCGTAGGTCTTGCCCTCGAACTGCACCTGGCTCATCGCCGACTTGCCGAACTTGGTCGACAGGGCGGACAGATCCGGCAGGTACTGGTCCAGCGGGACCACGGCCTGGTTGGCGATCAGCGCCGGCAGCGCCTGGTACTCGACCTCGGTCACGTCCGGGTTCGTGCCGGCCTTGTTGTTGGTGATGAGCTTGTTGTAGAGGGTGTAGCCGGTGCCGGACGGCTTGCTGAGCTTCACCTGGATGTCCGGGTTGGCCTTGTTCCACTCGTCGACGACCTTGTCCATGCCGCCGTCCCAGTTCACATAGGTCAGCGTCACCTTCTGCTTGGCCGCCGGGCTCGAACTCGAGCCGGCTGCCGGGCTGCCGGAGCCGGAGCAGCCGGCCAATGCCAGGGCTGCGGCGACCAGTACGCCGACAGCGGCGCCGGTCTTCCGCACCGTGTGCGAACTCATCTTGCTTTCTCCTTCAGAGGTATGACGTGCGAGGCGGTGCGAGGTCATTTCGAGGCCCGGGCCCAGGCCGGGTAGTCGGTCGGCGTCGTCTGCAGGCCGATCCATTGCCGGTGCGTGTAGCCGGCCAGCTGCCCCTCGCCACCGTGACGGGCATAGCCGTCGTTGACGTGTACTTCGTTGCTCTTGACCCGCTCCGCGAACGCCAGCCCACGCATCGGGTCGCCGGTGAACACCGAATTCATCAAGGTGCGGTGACGGTTCACCAGGTCGAGGGCCTCGGCCTCGCTGTCGACGACGGTGATCGGCATTACCGGACCGAAGATCTCCTCGGTGAACACCGGCATGTCAGGCGTCACCCCGGTCAGCACCGTCGGGCGGTAGAACAGCCCGTCATGCGTGCCACCCGTGGCGACCTTCGCGCCCGCCGCAACCGACGGTGCCACCAGGCCCCCGTCGAAACGGCGCAGCTGGGTCTCACTGATGATCGGCCCCAGGTCGACGTCATCGCGCAGCGGATCGCCGACCCGGAGCTTGGCCACCCGCTCCACCACGGCCTCGGTGAACTCGTCAGCCACCTGCCGCATCACGATGTGCCGGCCGGCGGTGATGCAGGTCTGCCCCTGGTACCAGAGCGCCGACCACACCGCGCAGCTCGCCGCCTGGTCCAGGTCGGCATCCTCCAGTACGACGAACGCGTTGTCGCCGCCCAGCTCGGTGGCCGCCGCCCGGAACGAGCGCCCGGCGAACGCGGCGATCTGCTGGCCGACCTCGAACGACCCGGTGAAGTGGATCAGATCGAGATCGGGGTGCTCCGACAGAGTCCGGCCGGTCGTCGGCCCGTCGCCGGGAACCACGTTGAACACCCCGGCCGGTACGCCGGCCGCCTTCGCCGCCTCGGCCAGAACCTGGCCACCCGCGATCGGCGTGAGCTCGGCCGGCTTCAGTACGACGGCGTTGCCGTACGCGAGACCGGGTGCGAGCGCACGCATGGCCAGGCTCATCGGGTAGTTCCACGGCACGATCAGCCCGATCACACCGAGCGGCACGGCCCGGGACAGCGAGATCTTGCCGTCCTTGTACGGCGGCAGGATCGCGCCCGCGTTCTCGGTCAGCTGAGTGGCCGAGTTGAGCAACTGGATGACCGACTGCCCGAGCTCCTCCTCCGCCTTCTCGCTCGTGCCACCGGTCTCCCGGATGATCAGGGTGATCAGCTCGTCGTGGCGGTTCTCCAGCTCGCGGGCGAACGCGCGCAGGATGTCGCTCCTGGTGTTCGCGTTGACGCCGGCCCACTCCGCCTGGGCCCGCCGCGCGGACCGGACCGCCCGGTCGACCTGCTCGGCCGACGCGCTGCCGTAGCGGGCGAACGGCTCGCCGGCCGCCTTGTCGAGCACCGGCACCCAGTCCGAGGCGGGCGGTTCGCACCAGCCGTCGATCCACACCTGCGCCTCGTACTCGCGCAATTCACTGCCGGTGATCCGGCCCATTGGCGTACCTCCTTGGTCGGGGCATCCGCCGGCGATCAATCGCTAGCTCGCAGGGAATGCGCTTTCCGTAGGATTGCGCTTTCCGAGCCAGCGGTCAAGAGGGCAGCTGTGGTGACGGCGCCCAGTGATCGCGTGCTCACAAATCCTTCGCCCGGCTAGTCATGTCATCGATACTGCCGAACGGCCGCAAAGCCGACTGCTCCTACCGGGTGTCGGCCGGCCTGGTGGCGTAGAAGGCGACCGCGGCGGAGGCCGCGACATTCAGGGAGTCCACGCCTCCGGCCATCGGGATGCGAACAATCAGATCGGCGGCCGCGAGCACGGACGGTTTGAGCCCGTGACCCTCGGTCCCGAAGATCAGCGCGAGCCGCCCGTTGCGCTGATCGACCAGCTCGTCCAGGCTGATCGAGTCGTCGGTCAGCGCGAACGCCGCCGTCACGAATCCCCGGTCCCGGAGCCGTTGCAGGTCCCCCGGCCAACTCTCCAGTCTCGTCCACGGCACCTGGAAGACGGTCCCCATCGAGACCTTCACCGACCGCCGGTACAACGGGTCCGCGCAACCCGGCGTGATCAGTACCGCATCCACGCCCATCGCCGCGGCCGCGCGGAAGCCGGCCCCGACGTTCGTGTGATCCACGATGTCGTCCAGGATCGCGATCCGCCCGTGCCGTACGCCGTCCAGCAGCCCGTCCAGGTCCTCTGGAGGCTTCCGCCGGTACGACGCCAACGCGCCCCGGTGCACGTGGAACCCGGTCACCTGCTCGGCCATTTCCGGCGTCACGACGTACACGGGAACGTCCGGCCACTTCGCCAGCACATCCTCCAGCGAGTCCAGCCAGCGGTCGGCCAGCAGGAACGACCGTGGCTCGTACCCCGCATCGGCGGCCCGTCGGATCACCTTGTCGCCCTCGGCGATGAACAGCCCGTACTCCTCCTCCAGGAGCCGGCGCAGGCTCACCTCCCGCAGGTGGACGTAGTCGGCCAGTCGCCCGTCGTCCGCCTGCTCGACCGGGACCAGCGGGCTCATGACCGCCGTACCAGCGCGGCCACCGCCACCACCTCGCCGATCACGATGATGGCCGGCGCGCCGACACCGGTGTCAGCCATCGCCGCCGCGATCCCGGCGAGGTCCGACGACACCATCCGCTGGCCCGGCAGCGTGCCGTCGGCTATGGCTGCGGCCGGAGTCTCAGGCGAGCGACCGTGCTCGATCAGAGTCTGAGCGATCACCGGCATGTTCTCGACTGCCATCAGCAGCACCAGCGTGCCGTTGAGCTGGGCGAGCGCCTGCCAGTTGACCAGCGAGTCCGGGTGGCCGGGCGGGATGTGACCCGATACCACCGTGAACTCGTGGGTCACTCCGCGATGCGTCACTGGGATGCCCGACACGGCAGGCACCGAGATCGGGCTGGTGATGCCCGGCACGACGGTCCAGGGCACTCCCGCCTCGGCGCAGGCGATCGCCTCTTCGAAGCCGCGGCCGAACACAAAAGGATCGCCGCCCTTGAGCCGCACGACGACCTTGCCCTGCTGTGCGCGGTCGATCAGGATCCGGTTGATCTCCTCCTGCTGCGCCGCCCGCCCCCGCGGCAGCTTGGCCGCGTCGACCAGTTCGACATCAGGGTGGAGCTCCTCCAGCAACTGCTGCGGCGCAAGCCTGTCCGCGACGACTACATCCGCCTCGGCCAGCAGCCGCCGTCCGCGCACGGTGATCAGGTCCGGATCGCCCGGGCCGCCACCGACCAGATAGACCCCGGGCTGCTTGTCGAGCGAGTTGCGGGCCCCGAGTGCACCTGTCCGCAACCCCTCCAGGATCGCGTCCCGGACAGCGGCGGATCGCCGGTGATCACCCCCACCGAGTACGCCGATGGTGACTGAGCCGTGCTGGCCCGAGGCCGGCGTCCAGGCGGTCGCGCGGGACCGGTCGTCGGACCGGACGCAGAAGATCCGCCGCGCTTCCGCCTCAGCGGATACCTGATCGTTGACCGAGGCATCATCCGTCGCCACCACGACGTACCAGGCGTCGGCCAGGTCACCGTCGACATACCCGCGTTCGATCCAGCGCAACGCCGGGTTGGTCAGCAAGCCCTCGATGGTCGGCGTGACCACCGGTGAGATCAGGTCGATCTGCGCACCCGTCTCCAACAACCGCGGCAGCCGCCGTTGTGCCACGCCCCCACCACCGACGACCACGACGCGGCGATCCGTCAGCACCAGGCCGGACAGGTACGGAGCCGGTTCCGTCACGCCTCTTCTCCGGCAGAGATCCCCGCTGTCTCGAAGGTGGCCATCTCGGCAAGCGCCCGCACCGCACACGTCACGATCGGATAGGCCAGCACCGCTCCGGTCCCCTCGCCCAGTCGGAGATCCAGGTCCACCAGCGGCTGGAGCCCGAGCGTCTTCAGGGCCACCGCGTGACCCGGCTCCGCCGAACGATGCCCCGCGATGCAGTAGTCGATCACCACGGGGTTGAACGCCTGCGCCACCAGTGCGGCCGCGCCCGCGATCACGCCGTCCAGGATCACCGGGACCTTGTTCGCAGCGCCTGCCAGGATGTACCCGGCGAGCGCCGCGTGCTCAAGGCCGCCGTACGCGGCAAGCCCGCCGATCGGGTCCGAGCCCGGTACGTCGTGCAGCCTCAGCGCCTCGCGGACCACCTTGGTCTTGTGCGCAAGCGTCGCGTCGTCGATGCCGGTACCGCGGCCGGTCACGTCCTCCGCGGTCGCCCCGGTGAAGGTGGCGATCAGCGCGGCCGATGCGGTGGTGTTGGCGATGCCCATGTCGCCGGTGAGCAGGCAGCGATAACCGTCGCTCACCAGCCGGTCGGCAAGCTCGAACCCGACGCCGATGGCGGCCCGTACCTCGTCCTCGGTGAGCGCGTCCTCTGTCGACAGGTCGCGGGTGCCGGCCCGCACCTTGGCATGCACGATGTCCATCCCGGCGACATCGCTGGCCACCCCCACATCGACCACCCGTACGTCGACCCGGTTGTTGGCTGCGAAGGCGTTCACCGCGGCACCGCCGGCGGCGAAGTTCGCCAGCATCGCGGCGGTCACCTGCTGCGGCCAGGGCGAGACCCCCTGGGCATGCACCCCATGGTCGGCCGCGAACACCGTCACGACGGCCGGCGCCGGTACGTCGGGCGGGCAGGCACCGGCCATCCCGGCGACCCGGATGGACAACTCCTCCAGCACACCGAGTGAGCCGGCCGGTTTGGTCAGCGCGAGCTGACGCTCCGTTGCGGCACGCATGGCCGCGTCGTCAGCCGGCGCGATCCGAGCCAGGTACTCCTCCACCGCAGGTCCTTCCGCTAGTCCTCGGCCGCACTCCTCGCGGCCACCCCCGATCTTCGCATCCCACCGCGCGCCCCGGCCGACGGCAGCCTGGGATGGACAGTGGGGACAGTAATGTCAGGGTCGGACCAATACCAGCAAGATCCAGGAGGATCACCGATGTCGCTCGACCGACCAGTTGCACCGGACCCGTACGAGCTGCTCCCCAAGGTCGGCTCCTTCAGGGTCACCAGCACGGATGTCCGCGACGGGGAGCGGCTCGGCGACCCGCAGGTCTTCGCCGCTGGCAACACCTCGCCGCAACTCAGCTGGGAGGGTTTTCCGGCCGAGACGAGAGGTTTCGTCGTCACCTGCTTCGATCCGGACGCGCCGACTCCGTCCGGCTTCTGGCACTGGCTGCTGGTCGGCCTGCCCGCCACCGTGACCGAACTCCCGGCCGGCGTCGGCAGCACCGAGCGGCTGGACAACGGGGCGTTCCACGTCCGCAACGACTTCAGCACCAAGTCGTACGGTGGCGCCGCCCCGCCCGAAGGCGACCAGGTGCACCGCTACTACTTCGTGGTGCACGCGATCGACATCGACGCGCTCGACGTGGACAGCGACGTCAGTCCGGCCGTGGTCAGCTTCAACCTCGCCTTCCACACCCTCGCCCGCGCCATCATCACACCGACGTACCAGGTCTGACCGAAGGCGGCGGGGTCAGGTCTGGGACCCCGCCGCGGGTCGGGTCAGTCCTTGATGCCGGACTGGGTGACGCCCTGGATCAGGTATCGCTGGAGGAAGGCGAAGATCAGGATCAGGGGCAGGATCGACACCGCCACCGCCATGAAGAGCTCGTGAATGTTGATCGTCTGAGCGGTGACGAAGGTGGACATCGCCACCTGGATGGTCC
>JAWWOY010001008.1:0-4037 GCA_033851195.1 Kribbellaceae bacterium
GCCCGGTGAATTGAAAGTTGTAGCGCTGCATGTCGATCGACCAGGACTTGTCGCCGACGATGTAGATCCCGTTCTGCACCCGGCTGATCAGCTCCTCGGTGGAGGGGCCGTCAGCGGCCGGCTGCAGAGACACGTTGGCCATCCGCTGGATCGGGATGTGGCCGGCCGAGTCGGCGAAGGCGCAGCCGTTGGACCGGCCGGTGCCGAGCAGTTCCTCGTTCACCTTGGCCATCCGCCGGTCGACCTGGTAGCCGACCAGTACGCCGTCCTTGACCAGGTCCCACTGCTGCCCGGCGACGCCCTCGTCGTCGTACCCAACGGTGGCCAGCCCGTGCTCGGCGGTGCGGTCGCCGGTGACGTGCATGACCGGTGAGCCGTACTGCAGGGTGCCGAGCTTGTCGATGGTGGCGAAGCTGGTGCCGGCGTAGTTGGCCTCGTAGCCCAGGGCCCGATCCAGCTCGGTGGCGTGGCCGATCGATTCGTGGATGGTCAGCCACAGGTTGGTCGGATCGATCACCAGGTCGTAGTTGCCCGGCTCGATGCTCGGCGCGGCCATCTTCTCCGCCAGCCAGCCGGGGATCTGCGCGAGCTCCTCGTCCCAGTTCCAGCCGGTGCCGGTCAGGTACTCCCAGCCGCGGCCGGCGGGTGGTGCGCAACTCCGCATCGAGTCGAACCGGCCGGTCTCGGCGTCGATCGCGACCGCCTCGATCGACGGGCCGATCCGGACCCGCTGCTGGGTGGTCGAGGTGCCCTCGGAATTGGCGAGGTACTTGCACTCGCTCACCGAGCTGACCCGGGTGTTGACATGCGAGACACCCTCGGCGGACAGCAGCCGCCGGCTGTAGTCGACGAGCAGCGCGACCTTCTCGGCCCGGGGCAGGCTGAGCGGGTCCACCTCGTAGCCGGACACCCAGCTGACGTCGTCGTACACCGGCTCGTCGGCCAGCTCGATCGGCTCGGTGTTGATCGGCCGGGAGATCTGCGCCAGGTTGACCGCCTGCTCGGCGATCCGGACCGCCTCGTCAGTGGTCAGCGCGACCCCGGCGGCGAACCCCCAGGTGCCGTCGTGGATCACCCGGACGGCCAGCCCGAGGTCCTCGTCGTCGCTCGCACTCTCGAGTACGCCGTCGCGTAGCGCGATGGACTCGGAGCGGATCCGCTCGAGCCGAAACTCGGCATAGGACGCGCCGAGGTCCTTGGCGCGTTGCAGCGCCGCGTCGGCGAGCTCACGGCGGGGAAGGGCGAGGAAAGCTGCATCGACTTGTGGCACGAGTCCGACCCTATGACATCCACACGACAGGTCTTACCCACGGCCGGAGAGCAAGGGGAACCCGTCGCCCTTCGGCGGTGTAGACAGAGTGGACGAACCGAACAGGAGACGGGATCAGCGAGACGGGTGAGACGGAGATCCTGGCCCGGCTGCGCAGCGGTGACACCGCCGCGTACGCGGAGCTGGTGCGACGCCATGCCCCCGTGGCCAAGCGGACGGCGGTACTACTGGGCGCCGGCTCCGAAGCGGATGGCGTGGTCCAGGAGGCGTTCGTGAAGGCGTACGGCGCTCTGCACGGCTTCCGCGAGGGTGCGGCGTTCAAGCCCTGGTTGCTGCGCATCGTCGCCAACGGAGAGCGTGCTGGCCGCAGGGGAGTCAGCACTCGATCCGGCCGCGCAGGCGGTCTCGATAGAGCGCCGGACCGAGCTGGTGTCGGCGCTGCGTGAGCTGCCCGAGCAGTTCCGGCTGGTGGTGGCGTGTCGCTATCTGCTGGACCTGGATGAGCAGGAGACGGCGACTGTGCTCGGCTGGCCGCGCGGCACGGTGAAGTCCCGGCTCCACAGAGCACTAGGAAGGCTTCGAACCCAGCTACCGGACAAGGAGGTGCAGCGATGATCGACGATCAGCTCGCTGAGGAATTACGCGCGCTCGGCCGCTCTGCCGTCGTACCTCCGGTCGCGGACGGTCTGGCGACCGCTGTACTGGAGCGCGTCGCCGACCTACCCGTACGTCGTACCTTCGCGCAGGTGGTCCGTGGCCGGTGGCGGGCGCTGGGCCAACCACTGCACCGGCACCTCCGGCGGCGAGCGGGCTAAGCCTCGCCGAAGCCGGGAAGCAGGCTCGGTTCAGCCCAGTTGTCCCGGCCGAGCTGGGGACTCCGGGCGGCGTGGAGGTCTCGGCAGACCGGCGCATCGTGGCTATGAGCTGGCAGACATCCGGCGGCACGGTCCGACTGGAGCAGTTCCTGGGCGAGGTCCCGACGATGTACATCAAGAGGATCTACGACCAGGTCGAGTTCCTGCAGGTCGATGGCGAAGGCGCCCTTTGGTTCAAGTCGCCGCACGAGTTGGTGTTCGTCGACAACCAGGGCATCGAGCACACAGCGCAGGCCCGCGCGGCCGGACTCACCTTGGTCTGGCAGTACGACGGCCTGACGTTCCGGCTCGAGCGGATCCCGGTCAAGACCCGCGCTGCCGCAATAGCCACCTCAACTGTCAGGCGGTAGGAACTGCGTCAGGAACCATAGCGCCTGCAGCGGTGTACCAGTGGTACCCGAGCAGAGGAGAGCCGCCATGGCCTACTTGTTCCGCCGTACAGTCCTGGCAATCGTCGCCGTTCTGGTGGTGGCGCTGAGCGGCGTGATGCCGGCGGCGGCCGGTGGACCCACCAGCGTGATGTTGAGCGCTCCAGGTGTACCGCGGGTCGTTGCTGCAGGCTACCTGGACAAGGCCTACAACGACTTGCAGCAACTGGTCCAGTCGACCGATGCCGCAGGCAAGCGGGAAACCCCTGGTAATGGTCACGAGAGCGGGCCGGTCATCCGGGCGATCTGGCTGATTCACGACGTGATGGTGTGGCGGCTGGATCTGATCTACCCGGAAGCGGACGGCGGGCCGTGGATCGCGACCACGACCTTGGACCAGGACGACAAGATGTCCGACTCACCGATCTGGCACCGCAGCGCCGAACCGACCAAGCTGTTCACCGTGCTCGACGATCTCCGTCTGCTCGGCGGGCCCCGCGCCTCTGGCGGTCCGACCGGCCTGTCCCCGAGTGACGGCTACCCACCGTTCGCCGAACCCGTCGGGCAGCAGCCGGTCGAGACGGTGAAGGCGGACCCGGGCATGCTGACGGGTTGGCGCTGGGCCATCCCCGGCTTCGCCCTGGGCGCATTGATCGCGGTGGTCGCCGTCCGGTTGCTGCCGCGACGCCGGCCGTGGGAACTCGTCGACGTGGACTGACTTCTCATCATCCAAGATGGAACCCTGGTGGTGGGAGACTCTGCCCTACCGTCGGTCGGCCCGCTGTTCGGCCGATTGGGGCGTCAGTCAAGTCCATCGTTGTCAGGAGCGTTCGTTGGGTTCCGAGGTCGCCACCGTCTCACCGACCCGACAGGCAATGAGGCGGGTCCGCCGGGATCGCAGCTCCCGGTTCGGCACCGTCCTGGTCATCGTCTTGGTGGTCGTCGCGGCCGCCGCACCGTTGCTGGCCAAGCTGGAGGGCCAGGATCCCTACACCTACAACATCGCGCTGCTTGACCCGGCCCGCGGCAACGCGCCCGTCGGCATGCTGGGCGGGGTCAGCGCGCAGCACTGGTTCGGGGTCGAGCCGCTGACCGGCCGGGACCTGTTCGCCATCGTCGTACTGGGCCTGCGGACGTCGCTGTTCATCGGCGTCTCCAGCACCGTGATCACCACCGTGATCGGCACTCTGGTGGGCATCAGCGCCGCCTACTTCAGTGGCTGGTACGACGCCGTGGTGTCCCGGTTCCTGGACTTCCTGTTCGGATTTCCGGCGCTGATCTTCATCGTTGCCCTGAGCATCATCGTGCCGGCCCGCTTCCCGCGCTGGTTGTTACTGATACTCGCCCTCAGCGTGTTCTCCTGGGCCGGGCTGGCGCGGTTGATCCGCAACCAGGCGATGTCCCTGGTCACCCGCGAATTCGTCGAGGCGGCCCGTTCGGTCGGCTCCGGCGGCTGGCACGTGATCACCCGGGAGTTGCTTCCCAACCTGCTCGGCCCGGTGCTCGTGGTGGCAACGATGTCGA
>JAWWOY010000583.1:0-7707 GCA_033851195.1 Kribbellaceae bacterium
CTGAGGTCTCCGCGGGTCCGCCGGCGGACGCAAGCTCCGCCGCGCAGCCCTACGCCGCTACGTCATCCGTTCCTGCGCCATCGTCACCGGCGCCCTCTTCGGCCGCGCAATCGAGCATGGCCGCACCCCGTGGGCTGAGCTACGCGGTCGACATCGTGTTCTGCATCGACGTGACAGGAAGCATGACGCCGATCATCGACCAGGTGAAAGCCAATGCACTGGGGTTTTACGACGACGTCCAGACCAACCTGACGGAGAAAGGGAAAAACGTCGCGCAGCTGCGGGTGCGGGTCATCGCGTTCCGCGACTTCGTAGCCGATGGTTCCGCGGCTGTGGCGGAGTCTCCCTTCTTCACCTTGCCGGCAGAACGCGGTGGCTTCTCCGAGTTCGTGAACGGCCTCATCGCCCAGGGCGGCGGCGACGCACCGGAGTCGGGTCTGGATGCGGTCGCGCTCGCCATCAACTCACCATGGATGACGAGCGGCGACCGTCGTCGGCAGGTGGTGGTGGTGTGGACCGACCAGCCGGCACACCCGCTCGACCCGTCGGTGCTCCCCGCCGACTTCTCCGCTCGGGTTCCGGCCGATTTCAGCGCCCTCACTGACCTGTGGGAGGACGAACAGGGCCCGATGGGTGCCAGTGCCAAGCGGCTCATCCTGTTCGCGCCGGACGGTCCCGGCTGGAGCGATATCTCCTCGGTGTGGGAGAACGTCGTGCATCACCCGTCACAGGCGGGCGGTGGGTTGTCTGAGGTGGACTACGGGACGATCATCGACTCGATTGGCAACTCAGTGTGAGCGAAGCCCACGACCCCGCGTCATTACCGCACCTAGCACCGATGCCCGGGCCGACCATCTCCTTCGGATTCAACCTGGGCAAGGTCCCGGACCACGGTGAGGATTCCGATCCGATCGTCCGCGACGGTCCGGACTTGGGCCTGGTAGCGGTGTTCGACGGTATGGGTGGCGCCGGCGGCACGGTATACGAGACGCCTGAGGGCCGACGCACCGGCGCGTATCTAGCCTCTCGCATTGCCCGCGACGTGGTTGAACGACGCATGCTGGATCTGCTGGAGCCGGACTGGAACCTGAACGGGGAGGCAGCCGCCGAGGACCTCCACGGGTCGGTCCAGCAGGCGCTGCGCGAGCGGCTCGCCGAGCTCAACGCGCCGCCCAGCGGGCTGCGGTCGCGTCTGCTCCGGGCGCTGCCGACCACGATGGCGGTCGTCGCCCTCCAACGAACCCAACCCGGTGGATCGACGTGGGCGTGTCACCTGCTCTGGGCCGGTGACTCGCGTGCGTACGTTTTCGAACCCGCCGGGGCTCGTCAGCTCACCACGGATGACCTGCGGGACCCTGGCGACGCGATGGCGAACCTCCGTCAGGATTCCGTGGTCAGCAACGCGATGTCGGCGGATACCGATTTCCACGTCAACTATCGCAGGATCGAGCTGCGAGCTCCGTTCCTGGTGGCCTGCGCAACCGACGGTTGCTTCGGCTACATGAGCACCCCCATGCACTTCGAGCACCTGGTGCTCTGCCACCTGCAACATGCCCGCACACCCACCGCCTGGTCGGCAGCGCTGCAGTCGGAGATCGCCTCGGTCACCGGTGACGACGCAGCCATGTCGATGATCGGAGTGGGCGCGACCCTGAAAGAGTTCCAAGCGCTGTTCGCACCCCGGGTAGCCGAACTCAAGGAACAGTTCATCGGACCACTCGACGAACTCAACGCCGCAGTGGCACAAGCGGAACGCAAGCTAGAAGTGCTGCGCCAACGCCAGCTCGCCACGACGACGGCGATCTGGAGCCGGTACAAGGCCGACTACGAACGTTACCTACAACCGCCCGATGACGCAGCCGAGGTCGGCCCTGCCGACCACCCCGCGACACCGGGCGAGCCCTCGGATGGAACCGCGACCGGCGACGACGAAGCCGGCGCCGCGGACGATGGCCAAAACAGCGAGGAGACGCCGTGAAGGCCGGTGAGACGATCAACGGGTACACGATCCTCGAAGACTTCAAGGTGGTCGGCGCGGGGCTGAGCAAGTGGACGTTCGCTGCCAGAGGGGGCCGAGAGTTCTTCATCAAGGAGTTCCTCAGCCCCACCTACCCCGATGACGACGCCCCGGGCAGCGAGAAGACCAAGGCGAAGAAGCGGGCTCGTTGTGCCGCCTTTGAGGCGCACCACCGAGGCCTTCAGAAGGCGTTGGCTCCGCTGTCCGCGTACGGCGGGAACCTGATCGTCACCCTGGACTTCTTCCGCTGGGGTGCCAAGTACTACAAGGTGACCGAGAAGGTCGAAGCGGAAGGCCTGAGCGGTGGAGACGTCGTGGCGTTCGATTTCCGCACGCAGCTCGTGTTGATGAGGTCGGTAGCGCACAGCCTCAAGATCCTCCACGATCTGCGTATCGTGCACGGGGACCTCAAGCCGAGCAACATTCTGATCAAACGCACGGAGCTGGGATACACCAGCAAGCTCATCGACTTCGACAGCTCCTACGTAGCCGGCAGCCCTCCTCCAGCCGAGGAGATCGTGGGTACCATCAACTACTACTCCCCGGAACTGCTCGGGTACATCCAGGAAGCTGGTGTGACCGCTGGCGAGCTCGGGGTCGCGTCCGACCAGTTCGCACTGGGGCTGATCTTCACTGAGTTTCTCACCGGCGCGCCGCCGCCCTTCGACGCGGCCACGTACCACGAGCCGGCGGTGGCGATCAGAAGCGGCGAGACGCTTCGGATCCCGCGGGCAGGGATCGCGCCCGCGTTAGCCGACTTGGTCGACGCGATGCTCTCGGCGGAGCCGGCCCGGCGCCCCACCATCGCTGAAGTGCACTCCACCCTCATGGCCATCCGTCCACTCGAGCGCGACGAGAAAACATCCCCGGCCGCAACAGCGCCGCCCACCGCCCTGCGAGGAAAGGGTGTGCGTACCGGGCTCCATGCTCGCCGAACCGGACCTACCCCGCCAAGTCGGCTTGTCGGCAAGCTCCTGCGGAAGTTCAACAACCGGACTCCATCGTGAGCGTCTGGCGCTGCCGAGTGTGTGAGGGAGTGAACCGGGGCGGCAGAACGTGCGCCACATGTGGCGCCGAGGTGCCGCCAGGGGAGGTACTTCGGGCCGCCGTCCGGACACGGATTCCCAGCCCGGCCGAACACCCGCCACCACCGGTGCCCCCAACCCCCCGACGCCGGGAGCTGCGCGAACTTCCCGCTCCGGACGAACTTCGCCCCTTGGAACCAGCAGACCTCTTCGGGTCTCTGAAGGACATTGACATCAGGCCACTGCCCGGCGGATGCCTTGTTTCGTTTATGCCGCGCCGGGCCAGCCGGCGACGTCGATGGTGATAAAACTCCCAAGGCTAATAACAGCGTCCTGCCTGCTGGTGACGTCCAGGACCGAGGACGACGGGGCGCGTGCCCCTTGAGCTGGGCGGCTGAGCGGCGGCGGAAGACGAAGCGGGCCAGGCGAGCGCGGCGTTGGGTGTTGTCCGCGCTCGGTGCCAGCAACGCGATCATCATCCAACACCGGCGTGCTCCGCGACCACGAATAAGGCAACTTCACTATCAGTGCCTCTTGGATTCGACTGGATCAGGACCTAAACACTCCAGATCCTCCTTATCCAGAAGGCATTTTTCTGTCGGACCCGCCGAACGACCAGCTAACATCCACGGATTCAGGCTTAGCGCACTGCACGACCTCGCTGCCCGCTGCATTTGTTCAAACCTGAGGTCGCCACGGGTACTGGGCCTGCGAGGTCCGGGTACTGGAGGTCGAGCTCTTCTCCGAGGAGGTGAAGCTTCATGGCTGCCACCCACCCGACTACCCCACGCCGGCAGCTTCCTGCCGGGTATGGGGCTCCCCGGTTGGCCCGCTCGGTGTGGTCGGGCGTGCTGATCGGCGTGGGGATCGCCGCGTTCGTCGACGAGACCGTGTTCCATCAGTTGCTGCATTGGCATCATTTCTACGACAAGTCGACTCCTTCGGTGGGGTTGGTGTCCGACGGCCTGTTCCATGCGTTCGGCTGGTTCGCGGTCGTGATCGGGCTGGTGATGGTGGCTGATCTGCGCCGCCGTGCGGGTCTGGTGGGCCGTGGGCTGCTCGGGGGGATCTTCGTTGGAGCCGGGTTCTTCCAGCTGTATGACGGCACGGTGCAGCACAAACTGATGGGCCTGCATCAGATCCGGTACCACGTGAATATCGCGCCGTATGACTGGACATGGAACATCGTGGCCGTGCTTCTCCTGGTCGTTGGTGCGTACTTTGTGCGTACTGCCGCACGGCGCGCGCGGACTATCGGCGCGGACTGATTTCGTGGTGTCGCTTCACGGCGGCCACGCGCTTGACGAGGCCGGGCCGGGGGTCGCGGAATGGCTCGCGGCGTTGCTGGCACTGTGCGCGGTGGCGCTCTACCTGGCGGCGGCTGCCCGGCTCCGCCGGCGCGGTGATGCCTGGCCGCGGGAGCGGGACCTCTCGTTCTCGGCCGGCGGGGTCTGCCTGCTGGTCGCGGCGCTGGTTCGGTTGCCGGGCGGCGAGTTCACCGCCCACATGGCGCAGCATCTGGTCATCAGTATGGCCGCGCCGCTGCTGCTGGTCTTGGCGAGGCCTTTGACACTCGCGTTGCGGGTTGTGACGGGGCGGCCGCGGCGGGGCCTGGTGAGGGTTTCGCGTTCACGGGGGATGGGGTGGCTGGTGTTCCCGCCGGTAGCGGCGCTGGTGGATATCGGCGGGTTGTGGTTGCTGTACCGGACCGGGCTGTTCGCCGCCACCCATGACGATGCCTGGCTGCACGCGGCCGTCCATCTGCACGTTCTGACTGCGGGAATGCTGTTCACGTTCGCCGTGTGCCAGGTCGATCCGCTGCGGCACCACCACGGGCTGGCGCTGCGCGCGGGCAGTCTGATCGCGGCCGGCGCAGTTCATGCGGTGTTGGCCAAAACCCTGTACGGCGAACCGCCGTCTGGAACGGCATTCACCGTGATGGACCTGGCCCGCGGCGCGGAGCTGATGTATTACGGCGGCGACCTGGCCGAGATCGCCGTAGCCGTGGTGCTGGCCGCTCGGTGGTATGCCGCCTCCGGTCGTGACCTGACCCGCGCCCGCCGCCGGATGGCCTCGGCGCCGGCCGCGCGAGGCGAGTGAGCCCGCTCGGTGCGGCGGCGAACTCCCCACGACGTTTGGCGCAGGCGGAGCCCGGCAACGCCCAACGCCAGCAGGACCTGTCCATCCCTACAACAACCTGGGCGACAATCGAGCGGCCAGCGGACGGGACTTAATCGGCGTTCAGACGCCGCGCTTTCCGTCGGTTTTGCCGCGTGGCGCGAGTCGCCGTCCGTGACTGCGAAGTGCCCGGAATGGCAGATCGCCGCACCGACGCAGACCACGATGGTTGGGAGTATTTAGAAACAGCCGAACAGCGAGGGTGAACCTGTCCATCCGTAGCGATCGCCACCGATACCGCGATGATGGCAGCCGCTACTGGGGGCGACAGTACCGGCCGGAGTGTGGGGCCACCCTCCGCTCATTTGAGCTCCGGAGACTCGCGTCACGACCGTTGCCGATTGCGACCCGGAAGGTAGGCCATACGGACCGCTGGTCCCCGTTGGCACTGAGCGCCATCATCGGAGACTCGCGAGGTGGGCTTCACGGTTACTGGCGCCATCGAGGGGTACTCCAGGCGATCTTGATTTCGACGAAGGAGACTCTGATGGCTCGCAACACACTGGCTCGCTCGATGCACGACGTGGGACTCGCCGCCTGGTTCGGCGGGACCCTGGCGAACGCCGTCGCCCTGAACACCGCGGCAGCGGAAGCCGATAACCCTGGTAAGACGGGCGCCGTGGCTAATGTGGGGTGGGACCGGTGGACGCCGGTCAACGGTTCTGCCATCGGCGCCCACCTGGTCGGGGCTGTGGGCCTGCTTGTGGGAAATGCCGCGCGGGTGCGGGGCCAGCGGGGCGTCGGCTTGATGGCGCTGGCGAAGACCGCGCTGACGGCGATCGCGCTCGCCGCGACCGCCTACAGCCGCGCACTGGGGAAGAAGGTCTCGGCCAAGACCGACGTACCGGCGGAGTCCGGCACCGATCCTGCACCGACCACCCCTGACGACGTGGCGGCAGCCCAGCGCCAGCTGGCGATGCTGCAGTGGGCCGTCCCCGCTATCACTGGTGCCCTAGTCGTCGTCAGCGCCTTCGCCGGCGAACAGCAACGCGCAACCGAAGTCAATAAGGGATTTCTGCGCCGCGTCTTGGCCTGATCTGCCTCCGCATCAGCACAAAGAGGCGAACAGCGGTCGAGATCAACCCCCGCAACGAGTCCGCGCTAGTGAATCTTGGCATCGTGCTCGAGGGCCGTTACGCGGTGACCGGGGACATCGGCTCCGAATCAACCCCGGCAACGAGGCAGCGCTAGCGGTGCTTGCTCGCATAGGTGAGTCGAGGGGGCCGGCCGACACCGAAGTACCAGGTCCAGCCCCGCGGTACAGCCGTGATCAGGGCAGTCAGTCACAGCGTCTTTTCGGTGAGCAGGATTGGGTCGTAGAGGTCAGCTACAGGAATCCGATCGAGGTCATTCTCGGCGGATCGGGGTTCCTGATGGAGCGACGCTGATGCTGCGGATAGTTCGCGACTGGAGCAGCGCACGGCGGGACGGCGCCGTTGCGGCGACCATGACCGAGAGCGCAGCGCGGCGTTCGACAACCTATGCCCGACCTGGCGGAGTGGCTCACGCACGGAATTCGCGGACTCCATAGCGCCGGAGATGAAGGCCGACAGGGCAGACGTGAACGCGTTCGGCTCAGGGCGCCGGCTTGCCGCCGGTGATGCCGATGCGCTCGCCGGTGATGTAGCTCGAATCGCCCGAGGCGAGGAACACGTAGGCCGGGGCGAGTTCCGCCGGCTGACCGGGTCGGCCGAGCGGTGTGTCGGCGCCGAACTGTTTGACCTCGTCAGGGGGCATGGTAGCGGGGACCAGCGCTGTCCAGATGGGGCCGGGGGCAACGGCGTTGACCAGGATGCTTTTCGGCGCGAGCTCCTGCGCCAGTCCCTTGATGAAATTGAGGATCGCGGCTTTCGAGGTCGCATAGTCCAGCAGTTGTGGTGAGGGGCTGGTATGCCTGGGGCGACGTGCGGACTGCTCGACGTGAGGTCGCAAGCCCGGCGCGAGCGTCCGCCGCACACGGAATGGTGTATTTCCGGTTTGGGTCGGGGTCCGTTGGACACGGGTGCATGGCAGTCCTGGCCACATCGCGGCCAGCGCATAAACTGCGCTGCGTTGAACTGGCCGCAGCGTTCGAGCCGACGCTCGCCGCTGGGACAGGTCAGTCGGTGGTTCGCGTCCAGTCGGGCCGTTTCAACTCCGCGATGAGGTCGTCAAAGGCGGCCCGGTCGCTGTCCGTTCCGGTGTGCGGCCGGGTGAACCAGACCGCGTACTGCGCGAGCTCGTCTAGTCGCCACTCCAGGTCAAACAGCTCGATCATCTCCCAGTTCGGCGCGGTCAGCTCGGCGTAGCCGGAGCCGACCAGGGTGCCCAGGTCACGCTCCCGCGGTGCTCGGGCGAGCGATTCCCAGTCGACGAAGACGATCCCCTGGTCGGTGACGAGTTGGTTGGCGGTGTGCGGCTCACCGTGCGTCGGCACCCACGGATGTTCGACGGCACGGCGACTCAGTTCGTAGTAGGCGTCCGTCCAGCGTCGGATCGCGTCGATCC
>JAWWOY010000824.1:0-4319 GCA_033851195.1 Kribbellaceae bacterium
GATGGTGCCGCTAAGCCAAGGTCCTTGGCGACCTCTTGGAAGGACTGCTGGTCGCGCCAGCGCAGCGCGAAGCGTGGCTTGATCTCGGGACTGCGATTGAGTCTCGCCAGGATCCAGTAATAGATCTTCTCCGACAGGTCTGCGATGCCCGCGGGTAGTGAAACCCGGACCCGTCGACCAGGTCCTCGCTGAAGTCGCGGCTGACGGCCTCGCTGGGTGCCTCCGGCGTGTAGGCGCGGGTCTCGATCCAAAGCCAGTGGTCCGCGTTCGCGTCGTAGTCGATCACCCCCAGCTCACCGTCCTTGCCAGTGCGGGGTGCGGTGGTCGAGGAAGGCCGCGACGCCCTCCTGGAAGTCCGCACTCCCGTAGCAGCTCGCCAGTACGTCGTCAGCGTCCACGCCCGGCCCGTCCCGCTGGATCCGCCGGTCGATCTCCTTGAAGGCGGCCAGCGTCAGTGGTGCATTGCGCCGGATCGTCGTCAGCAGTTGCTCGACCTTCTCGTCGAGGCTCTCGCGGTCCAGGACTTCGTGCACCAGCCCGGCTGTCGCGGCTTCAGTTGCCGGCAGCAACCGTGAGGTCAGCAGCATCGCCATCGTCCGGCCGGCGCCGAGCCGCTGGTTCAGTCGAGCCACCACGGCCGGTGGCAGGCAGTTCCCCAGCGTGCGGGCAACGGGTGCACCGAACACTGCATCCGGGGTCGCCACTATCAGGTCGCAGCAAGCCGCCAACGCCAGCCCCGCACCGACTGCCGGGCCCTCGACCACAGCGACAACCGGCACCCGGATGGCCAACAGGCTGTCCAGCACACGGCCGACGCGCTGCTCGTACTCGACGCCCTGTTCCGCTGTCGTGAACTCCGTGAACTGGCGGATGTCGGTGCCCGCCGCGAAGGCATCGCCGCCCGCACCGCGCAGCACGACCACCCGGATCCCGCTGTCCGAGTCGACCCGCTCGCGGATCCGCTCGAGCTCGTCGTACATGGGCCAGGTGATGGCGTTGCGCCGACCCGGGTTGGACAGCCAGAGGCGCAAGATCTCGCCATCGGGATCGACGACCAGTTCGCCTGGTCCGGTCATGGGACCTCCTCGGCGAGAACCTGTGTGGTGTGCTCGCCGAGCAGCGCTGGATGCCGCCGCAGTCCGTCCAGCGCGCCTTCTCTCACACTCGTTGATTCCGGCATCGCTCTCCTCCGTTGGTTCGTCCGTTCTGACTGGCACTCCGAGGATCAGCCACCGAGGCCCGCGTTCGCCTCGGTGAAAGGACGAGTCGGCGGCCTGTTGCACCGTCTTCTGCGGAACGCGACCTCTTTGTACGCCCTCGAAACGCCGACTCGAAGGTAGCCCGATAGCCCGGCGGCTAGAGGATCGATACGTCTGTACCTACTAGTATGTATAGTGTTCGCAGGATCGTCCGATGGCCAGCCGATCATCGGGCCAACCATCAGGAAGGCAGCACCTCTCGTGTACGCCAAGCAGTACGAGATCACCCTGCCCGCCGACTACGACCTGCAGATCATCCGCAAGCGGGTGGCCGACGGCGGCCACGTCCTCGACGATCGCGCGGGACTGGGCCTGAAGGCGTACGTCATCCGCGAGCGCGGTACAGACGGCTCGCCGGTCAACCAGTACGCGCCTTTCTACCTGTGGAACGACACCGGCGCGATGGCTCGCTTCCTCGTCGGCGGCGGCGGATTCCAGAACATCGTCCGCGACTTCGGACGCCCGGCCGCACGCCACTGGACCGGCCTCGCCTGCCACGCCGGCCCCGCCCGCGCGGCATCCCCGCGAGCTGCCTCGCGCCGCCTCACCCCCATACCCGCCGACTCCGACGACGATGGCACCGGCCTCGGCCTAGCCGCACTGATCGAACGGGAGGTAGACGAGCTTCGCCTGGTCGCCCGCCGCGAAGACGTCCACACCGCCGCCCTCGCCGTCGACCCTCACCACTGGCAGTTGGTGCGGTTCGTCCTATGGAAGGACGCCGTCGCACCCGAGGAGGCGGCCACCGAGCGCTACGAGGTGCTGCACTTGTCCGCACCCGGCCTGACCGACCTGCCGGAAGGGCGGGACTGGTAGCACTTGGGCCCCGGAGCCGGGTCAGAGCAAGGTGGGCAGGCGCTCGGCCAGGAGTTCGTAGTCGCGGGCGCTGTTGTAGGCGTGGGCCGACAGGCGCACGAAGATCCGGTCGTCGAATCCGGTCAGGGTGATCTCCGCCTTGATCTCGCGGGAGGCGCGGATCTTGAGGGCCTCCCCCGCCTCCGGGGTCTCGAGCTTGACCGGCACCTCGACCAGGCGCATCGTCGGCGCCGGGTTGGCGACTTCGGCGACGCTGGTCCCGAGCGCCTTCGCCACCGCCATGGCGCCTTCATCGAGCATGCCCGACAGGTAGTCCCGGCGGCGAGACCACTCCAGCTCCTCCAGTACGCGCAGCGACTCGGGTGCGGCTATCCAGGCCGCGTAGTCCTGCGTGGCCTGCATGTCGAACCGCTCGGGCAGGCGTTCGTCGTACTCGGACCACGACACGGTCTGCGGCATCGTCATGTCGCGCCACTTCTCGGCGACCACCAGCCCGGCCGTCGCGCGCGGCGCGGCCGGCCACTTGTGGAAGTTGCCGGTCCAGAAGTCCGCGCCGTTTTCGGCTGGGGCATCGATCAGCCCCGGCGCGTGCGCACCGTCGACCACGACCGGGATGCCGCGCGCGTGGCAGACCTCCACCAGTCGCCGGACCGGGAACGTCATCGCCGTCGGGGAGCTGATCTGGTCGACCACCAGGACGGCCGTCCGCTCGTCGAGCTCGGCGCTGATGGCCGCCAGCACCGTGTCGTCATCGGCTTCCAGCGGTACGGCGACCTGGGCCACCTCGGCCTGGTGCGCCCGGGCGAACCGCTCGGCCGCGAACCGCACCGCGCCGTACGCGTGGTTCGTCAGGACGATCCGGCTGCCGGCCGGGATCGGGATGGTCGCGAGAGCGACGGTGACGCCTGCACTCGCGTTCGGGACAAAGGCGAAACCAGCCGGATCGGTCTGCAGGTACGCAGCCAGCTCCAGCCTGCTCGCAGTCAGCCGGTCGGCCACGGACCGGAACCACAGCATCGGGTTGGCTTCGGTCTGAGCCCGCAGGTCGGCGAGCAGTTCCTGGGTCCTGCGCGGCACGGCGCCGTACGAGCCGTGGTTCAGATGCAGAACGTCGGGGTCGAGGCGCCAGAGGTCCGGGCGGGGGGAGGCGAGATCCGTCACCAGGTAAACCTACAGACAACCACGCGGCCCCCGGCTCAGGAGGTCGGGGACCGCATCGTACCGCCGCTCGCGGTACACGTCGGGCGAGGACGGACCAACCCCGGATAAGTGCCGTCGAAACGCGCGGTGACCGCAACGTAACCCGGCCGGAGGTGGGCGGCAAGGGCTCGTCCTCCATACTTTCGGTTGTGTATCCCTACCTCGACCACGAGGGCCCGATCGCCATGGCCCACCGCGGCGGTGCGTTACACCCCGACAACCTCGGCTACGAGAACTCGATGCACGCCTTCGAGCACGCGGTGGGACTCGGCTACCGCTACCTGGAGACCGACCTGCACGCGACCAGCGACGGCGTCGTGATCGCCTTCCACGACGACCGGCTGGACCGGGTCACCGACCGGACCGGCGTGATCGCCGACCTGCCCTGGTCAGAGGTTTCCAAGGCGCGGATCAACGGTCATGAGCCGATCCCGCTGCTCACCGACTTGCTCGAGCGCTGGCCGCACGTCCGGCTCAATCTCGACATCAAGGCCGACAACTGCGTCGGCCCGGCGGCCGCCGTACTGCGGCAGACGCAGACGATCGACCGGGTCTGCGTCTCGTCCTTCTCGCAGGCGCGGGTCTGGCGGATCCGGCGCGAGCTCGGCGAACGGCTCGCCACCGGGTTCGGCGACAGGGAGATAGCCAGGTTGCGGTTCGCCCCGTTCCGGCTGTCCTCGCCGGGCGCCTGTCTCCAGATCCCCGAGATCTACGGCAGGATCAAGGTCCTGACACCCGGGCTGATCCGCCGGGCTCATGCCCTGGACAAGCAGGTGCACGTATGGACGGTCGACGAACCAGCGGCGATGCACCGGCTGCTCGACGCGGGTGTCGACGGGCTGATCACGGACCGGACCGACCTGCTGCGCGACGTACTGCTCGAACGCGGCCAGTGGAATTAGACCCGCGTCATCCTGACACCTGCGACACTCCTCCGCATGGGATTTCTCTCCGCCCCGGCGACCGTCGACAAGCGCGAGTACTGGGGCTTCAGCCTTTACGACTGGGCCAACTCCGGCTACGTCACCACCGTCGGCACCGTGC
>JAWWOY010000837.1:0-5415 GCA_033851195.1 Kribbellaceae bacterium
GCAACTCCCGAATCGTGTTCGGCGACGCCGCTCAACGCGGTGATTGAACCGGCCACGGTGCCGGCACCCAGTCCTGCGCCGAAGACGAGCAGCCCCCAGAACGCCAGCTCGAAGTAGCCGGAATCGACCGTCAGTCGGCTCAGCACAGTGGCGCCGATCCCTGCCATTACAAGCGATACGGCTGCCACTGGCCGGACGCCGACCCGGGTGACCATGGCCTGACCGATGAAGGATCCGGCGACCGCCGCGGCAGCCAGCACCGACGACATCAGCCCGTACCGCAATGCGGAGTACCCGAGCGCCAACTGGGCGTACTGAGTGAACAAGAAGTTCAGCCCGAACGCGCCCATTCCGAAGGCCAGCGTGATCAGATTGCCGCCGACCAGCGAGCGGGACCGGAAGATTCGCAGCGGTACCAGCGGGGCCGCCGACCGCTTCTCCACCAGCACGAACAGCCCGAACAGCGCGGCCGAGAGCAGGGCCAGCAAGGCCGTCCGCTCGGCCGACGAGCCGGGCGCCTGGATCACGGTGTACACGAGAACGATCAAGGCAGCAGTGACAGTCACCGCACCCGCGAGGTCGAAGCCACGCCGTCCGGGGCCACGGCTGTCCCGCAGGAGGGTCGGGCTGAGCGCCGCGACCAAGAGTGAAACCGGCACGTTGATGAAGAAGATCCACTGCCAGCCGAGGCCATCAGTGACAGGTCCGCCGATCAACGCGCCCGCCGTACCGCCGACACCGCTGGTGGCTCCCCAGATAGCGAGGGCCTTGTTGCGTTCGCCGCCCTCGGGGAAGGTGGTCATGACGATCGACAGCGCGGTCGGCGCCATCACCGCGGCCGCCATCCCCTGCAGTCCGCGGGCGAGCACCAGCGCTTCACCGGTCCACGCGAGCCCGCAGAGCAACGATGATGCGGCGAAGAGCACCAAACCGGCGATAAACACCCGGCGCCTGCCGAGTAGATCCGCGATCCGGCCGCCGAGCAGCAGCAACCCGCCGAACATCAGCGCGTAGCCGCTCAGCACCCATTGCACCCCACCGGCCGAGAAGTTCAGGTCCGCCTCGATGGACGGCACCGCGACCAGCACGATCGACGCGTCCAGAATGATCATGAACCCGGTGACGCAGAGCAGGGCGAGTGCGAGCCACCGCTTCGGATCGGGAGTGGTCTGCATTGTGGTTGGCCTCCAGCGGTGCCGGCACCCGGGATGAGCGCCTCTCACCCGGTACGTCGGGCCTGCCGCCGGTGCCTCGACATTTGTCGAAATCAGCCGGTGCTGCTTCGACGTACCGGATGAGAGGGGGTCACAAAGGCCCTTGGACCCGTCAGGATGGTGCCCGTGAAGTACATGCTGCTGATCTACAGCAACCCGGAGAGCTGGGCGGGCCTGTCCGCCGAGCAGCGTGAAGCCCTCGGCCGCGACCACGCGGCGCTGACCGAGGAACTGGCCGAACAGGGGATGCTGGTCAGTTCGGCCGGCCTGGCTGACCCCATCACCAGCCGGACCGTGATGGTGCGCAACAACACTCAGACCACCACCGACGGCCCGTACGCCGAGGCGAAGGAACATCTGGCGGGTTTCTACCTGGTCGAGTGCGACAACGTCGACCAGGCGATCTCGTACGCCGCCCGGATGCCTGACGCCAAGTACGTGGCGGTGGAGGTTCGGCCGGTGATGGATACGTCAGGCTTGGAGATGTGACCGGATCCACCGACTTCGAACCGCTGCTGCGTGAACAGACGCCGCAGGTCCTCAGTGCGCTCGTTCGGCACTACGGGCACTTCGACCTGTGCGAGGAGGCCGTCCAGGAGGCGCTGCTGGCGGCTGCCCTGCAGTGGCCGGAGGAGGGGGTGCCGGACAACCCGCGCGGCTGGCTGATCCGGGTCGCCTCCCGCCGGCTGACCGACCTGCTGCGCAGCGAATCGGCCCGGCGCAAGCGCGAGGAGAACGCGGCGAATCTGGCGGCGCCCGAAGAATTCGTTGCCCCAGGCCCTGAGATCGACGACCTCGGTGGCCGGGACGACACCCTGACGTTGCTCTTTCTCTGCTGCCACCCGGCCTTGTCCGCCGCTTCGCAGATCGCCTTGACGCTAAGGGCTGTGGGCGGTCTCACCACAGCTCAGATCGCGCACGCCTTTCTGGTGCCGGAGGCAACGATGGCGCAGCGGATCAGCCGGGCGAAGCGCAGCATCAAGCAGGCCGGCAGCAGTTTCGAGATGCCGCCCGAGGCTGAACGCGACGCCCGGTTCGGAGCCGTCCTGCACGTGCTCTACCTGATCTTCAACGAGGGTTACACGGCGTCCTCAGGTGCCGATCTACACCATGCCGAGCTGACCACTGAAGCGATCCGGCTGGTGCGTGGCGTTCGCCGGCTGCTGCCTGACGATGGCGAGGTGGCCGGCCTGTTGGCGCTGATGCTTCTCACCGACGCCCGTCGTCCGGCCCGGACCGATGCCGACCGCGCGCTGGTGCCGTTGGCCGACCAGGACCGCTCGCTGTGGGAAACCGACGCCATCGTCGAAGGCGAGGCCCTCGTCACCGATGCGCTGTCGCGGACCCAGCTCGGTCCGTACCAGGTGCAGGCCGCGATCGCCGCCGTCCACGCCACCGCGCCCCGTGCCGAGGACACCGACTGGCCCCAGATCGTCGCGCTCTACCAGGTGCTGGAGCGGATCTCCGACAACCCGATGGTGACGCTGAACCACGCGGTAGCGGTCGCGATGGCCACCGGTCCGAAGGAGGGGCTCGCGTTGCTGGAACCCCTGGAGTCCGACGGTCGCATGGCCGACCACCACCGGCTCGAAGCCGTCCGGGCCCACCTGCTGGAAATGTCCGGTGACCTCGAGGGCGCGCGGGAGAGCTACCTGCTGGCAGCCCGCCGTACGACGAGCACGCCCGAGCGCAACTACTTGCAGAACCGGGCGGATCGCCTTATGTCCTGACCGGGACCACCCGAGTCGCGCGACCGGGTGACTTGTGTCAGGTTTGACTGGTGGACCTCACCAAGGCATCGCTGCTCCGGGAGATGCTGACCGGTACCGAACTGGGTAGCCGGACCACCGAGTTCGCGCACTCGCTGCGCAGGTTCACCACCCGGACCGGCGGGCTGATGCTGTTCGGCCCGGTCGACGACGAGCCCTGGCACCTCACCGCCCACCTGGACGACGAACTGCACCGGGCCGGGATCGACGAAATCCGGCCGGCCCTGGTCCGCTGGTCCCCACCGCCGGGCGCTCCACCGCACCTGTCGATCGGCCTCGACCGTCTCCGCGAAGCGGGCCGCGGCGAGTCGCTCCTGGTAGTCGCCGAGGAGAGACCGGCCGATGTCCTGCTCGAGCGGATCGACGACGTCCGCCGCCGCGGTACCACCATCTTCAGCATCGACAACGGCGACAACGAGCTGGCGTCGCTGAGTCACGAGTCGCTGGTCCCCGAACTGCTGGTCCCGGCCAGCTTCGGCGCCGGGTGGGTCCGCCTCCAGGTCGGCCAGGACCACGATGAGCCGGACCAGGGCGGCGCCGTACCGGAAGAGGCTTTAACGGCTTTGCGCGAAGCCATCGCCGGGTTCGAGATGACCCAGCACCTGGTGAGTCTCGCCGTGGCCGACGACGAGGCCGGCCAAGCAGGCTGGCGCCGCCGCCTCCGCACATTCATCGAGCGCCTCGGCGGCGAAACCGCCTAGTCCGTCGGGCCGACGAACAGAGCGGACAGCCCCGGCAGTCTGGCTCTCATCTCGTTGGCGTCGTCGAAATCGAAGGGCTCACCTCTTGGGTCGCCTCCGCCTCTTGGGTCGCCTCCGCTCGCGGAACGAGCGGCGGCGACGGCCGGCCAGAAGTCCCCGGCGCCATCGGCCGCCTGTTCGTAGGCGCCTTCCCCGACGCCGAGAATCTCCTCGCCTTCGATGCCTTCTTCTGCGATCTCGGGGCTGACCACACCCGCGAGAGAGTCGGGATCGGCGAGAGCCGCCTGCCAAGTTTGGTGTCCCTGGGCGAGCAGCCAGCCACGGAAGTAGTCGAAGCCGTCATCGGAGCAGCCACCGTTGATCAGGTACGCCGCCGCCCAGAGATCCCATCGGTACGACTCCTGCTGAAGGCGTTCGAACTCCAACTGAAATCCGATGATCTCCTCTGGAGGAAGCCCGGCGACGATGCCGATCAACTCCTCGGCAACACCGTCGGCACCTTCGACGGTGTCGTCCACCTCGGCGCGGGCCGTATCGACGAGTCCCCAGAATGTCTCTCGATTCACCGGCAAAGATTGTCACAGAGGCCCATGGATGTCGAAGCGTCAACTCGTCGATCAGCCGGTACGACGATCCGCTCACGACTGAGCCAGGTGTCCTCGCGAACCGGGCATGGGTCCCGCAGCGGGCAAGCCGGGTCGCGGATGTCACGGCGGACTGGCAATGCCGGCAGGTTGTGCGTCCCGTGCGGTGGGAGAGGTTGCCCCGCGCATCGCGGAGCGTGGTACTGCCAGTCGAGTTTGACGCGGCCTCGCCGAATCCGGACGACCCGGAGAGCACCAGCGGCGGTGAGATCAGGTGGCGGAGTAGGCCGAACGAGGAGGTCGTTGGTCCAGTCGCCCCTGATCCAAGTGGTAGCTCGCGAACGCCGCGGCCTCCTCCGCCCGGAACCGGCGCAGCACCAGACGGTCGGTGGAGAGCATCATCCGGCCAGTAGAGAGGTGGCCGGCGGCATCCCCGGCCATGTGGTCGCGACCGGCCCTGTGCTGGGGATCGCCCGGATGGGGCCGGGTGGAAATCACGCCCGGCCGTTGAGCCGTCGTACGAGCTCGGCCGCCCGGGCAGGGTGAGCTGGTCGCTAGGTGAGGCACGACCTTTGTGCACGGCTCAGTCGCTCCAAGCCGGGGGCAACGGCTGGATGGTGCACAAAGCGGAACACTGACTCGAGCTTTGTGCACTGCTCAGTCAATCGGAGCCGGTGTCTATGGCTGCGCGGTGCACAAAGGCTGACACAGCGTGCGGAACTTCCTCGACCAGGTGCTCTCAAACCCTTCAAACCGCCCGCGGAGCACTGACCGCTCGAATCCGCCGCGGTCGCAGGCCAGTTGGTACGGGGGCCGCGCCGGGGCGGTGAGGCCGGGGCGGTGAGTCGGTACGGGGAGTGGCGGGGCGGGGTCAGGTGCCGCGGGTTGAGGTGCGGACTACCAGTTCGGGGGTGAAGGTGACTCGCTGGTGTTCGTGGTCGGGGTTTGAGGACTCGTCGAGCAGGAGTTCGGCGGCGGTCTTGCCGAGGAGCTGGCGCGGTTGCCGCACGGACGTCAGCGGTACGGCGGCCGCCGCCGCGAACTCGATGTCGTCGTACCCGACGATGGCCAGGTCCTCCGGCACTCGCAGCCCCAGGCTCACGCACTGCTGCAGCAACCCGAGTGCCAGCAGATCGTTGGCGCAGAA
>JAWWOY010000841.1:0-2642 GCA_033851195.1 Kribbellaceae bacterium
GGGCCTGCGCTGCGAGCGGGTCGCCGGTGTCGATGTGATGCAGCTCCAGCTCGTCGAGCCCTGGGATCAGGTCATCACCCTCCACGTGCGCCACGGCCGGCTGGAGACCGAGCCGTTCGGCGAGGGCCCGCACCGCCTCCGCGCACCCCTGTGGGTTGAGCCCTCCGGCGTTGGCGACGAGGCGCACTCCGGAGTCCAGCGCCAAGCCGAGGCAGTCCTCGAGCTGACGCAGGAACGTCGTGGCGTAGCCCTTGGCGGGATCCTTCGCCCGAGACCGGAAGAGGATGAGCATCGTGAGCTCGGCGAGGTAGTCCCCGGTGAGGACGTCGAGTGGGCCGCCGTCGAGCATCTCTCGCATCGCGCCGAGCCGGTCGCCGAGGAAGCCGGAGCAGTTGCCGATCCTCAGCGGGCGGTCTGCCATAGCGGCGGACGCTAGCCGATCGCGGCGGGCTCGAGTGCGGTGTGCCTCCGGTGATGCGCTGTCAGCGCGTCGTAGCTGAAGACGCCGAGAGCGGTCCACACGGCGATGAAGCCGAGGAGGCGCCCGAGTGGCAGCGGCTCGCCGTAGACAACGACGCCGAGCAGGAACTGCAGGGTCGGGGCGAGGTACTGCAGCAGCCCGAGCGTCGACAGGGGCACCCGGGTCGCGGATGCGCCGAAGAACAGCAACGGGATCGCCGTGATGACGCCCGTCCCGGCGAGCAGCAGGGTTCTGCTTCCGTCGTGGCCGAAGTCGTTGGTCCCTTGCAGCGAGATGACCGCGAGGTAGACCAGTGCCGGGATCAACAGCACCGTCGTCTCGATGGTGAGGCTCTCGACGGCGCCTGCGTTCGCCTTCTTCTTCAGCAGCCCGTAGCTGCCGAACGACACGGCCAGGGTGAGCGCGATCCAGGGTGGCCGGCCGTAGTCCACCGCCAGCCCGATGACCGCTAGCGCAGCGATGCCGGTGGCCACCCACTGAAGCCGCCGCAGCCGCTCGCCCAGCACCAGCACGCCCAGCAGGACCGTCACCAGCGGGTTGATGAAGTAGCCGAGCGACGTCTCCACCACGTGGTCGTGGTTCACGCCCCAGATGTAGACGCCCCAGTTGACGGCGATGACGACCGCTGCGGTGCTGAGCAGGCCCATTCGTCGCCGGTCGGTCACGTAGTCGCGGACCCAGGCCCACTGCCGACGGGCTGCGAGTACGGCGACGACGAAGACCAGCGACCAGACGACACGGTGACCCAGGATCTCCAGTGCGTCGGCCGGCTCGAGCAGTGGCCAGTAGAGCGGGAACAGGCCCCAGCACAGATAGGCGAGGACGCCGTAGAGAGTGCCGCGCCGCTCGTCCGCCACCCGGTCACCGTATGTGAGCGCCTCAACGGGTTCGGCGGCGTGTCCGGGTGAGTGTGTCTGTGCCGCAGCTGCAGCTGGGCTGGCCTCAGACGGTGAGGGCGTCGCGGTCCGCCTCGACTTCTCCTGCCCTGGGGTGGGGCACCACGACGCGCCGGTCACACCAGGAGTCCAGAGCCTCGGCGGTGATCGCCCGGGACAGGTGGTAGCCCTGGGCGACGTCGCACCCGAAGTTCGCCAGGACGGTGAGGGCGGACTCGTCCTCGACACCCTCCGCCACGATGGTGAGGCCGAGGTTGTGCCCGAGGTCGATGACGCTGCGCACGATGAGCGCGTCGTTCGGATGTGCGGTCATGGCCATGACGAAGGACCGGTCGATCTTCAACTCGGTCACGGGCAAGGTCTTGAGTTGGCCGAGGCTCGTGTACCCGGCACCGAAGTCGTCGATCGAGATGCGGATACCGAGCGTCGCCAGTCGTTCGAGGACCTTCTGGGCACGCACCGGCTCGGTCATGATCGCCGACTCCGTCACCTCGAGATCGAGCTGTTCTGGGGCAACCCCGTGGCGCTGCAGCAGCACCGAGACCTGGTCGGGCAGGGTCTCGTCCAGCAGATTGCGCGCAGACAGGTTGACCGAGATGGCCAGCGCTCTGCCTGCGTCAGACCAGGCCCGTGCCTGCCGGAGAGCAGCGTCGAGCACGTAGTTGGTGAGCGGACCTACCAGACCTGTGTGCTCGGCGAGCGGTACGAAGGCGTCGGGGTAGAGCAGTCCTTGGCGAGGGTGCTCCCACCGGACGAGCGCCTCGACGCCCACGATGTCGCCTGTGACGATGTTGATCTTCGGCTGGTAGTGCAGGACCAGCTCACCGACGTGCAGTGCCCGGCGGAGGTCGCCAAGGAGCGCGAGCTTGCCAGGCGAGTGCTCGTCTGCCGCTGGGTCGTAGACGCAAACCCCCTGACTCGCCTTCTTGGCCGCGTACATGGCGACGTCGGCGCGCTGCAGCAGGGTGGCGGTGTCCGCGCCGTGCTCGCCGGACACGACAACGCCAATGCTGGCCTCGACGTCGAGCGTGATGCCCTCGATCTCGAACGGAGCCTCAAGCGCGGCCCGCAGCTTGTGTGCGACGCCCGTCGCGTCGGCGCTGTGCTGCAGGCCGGGAAGCAACACGGCGAACTCGTCCCCACCAAGGCGTGCGACGGTGTCGACGGCGCGCAACGCGCCCCCAAGGCGTTGCCCAACCTCGATAAGCAGGCCGTCCCCGTAGTGGTGCCCGAGAGTGTCGTTGACCTCCTTGAAGCGATCGAGA
>JAWWOY010000849.1:0-6867 GCA_033851195.1 Kribbellaceae bacterium
GCTCATCTGGGCGTTGGTGATGTTCTTCGGGTCGAAGTTGAACGGACCCGACACGACCGGATTCTCCGGGCGGAACGTCTGGAAGTCGGTGTTCAGCTTCTTGCCCGCGCCGTCGTCGAGGCTGGCCTTGGACTTCCGCAGCGTCTCGGCCTGGGATGCGAACTGTCCGTAGACAGCCTCAGGCAGGATCGGCGCACGCAGGATGTACCGCTCCAGGACAGTGGACGGCGTACCGATCGTGAACACGACGGTAGTGTCGTCGGAAGCCTTGACGTCAGACAGGAAGGTCCACGACTGCTGGCGCATCAGCCAGTGCAGGTTGAACGTCGAGACGACGTCCTTGCTGGTAAGTGGCTTGCCGTCGCTCCAGGTCAGGCCGGGACGAAGCTTGACCGTGTACGTGCTCGCCTTCTCGTCCAGGACGCTGGACTCCGCGACCAGGTACTCCCACTTCTTGTCCGCCCAGTAGTACATGCCGAAGCTCGGATAGATCAGGTCCAGGTAGGGACTCTGCTGCTGAATGCCGTCGGTGACACCGGCGCCGAGGTTGTAGTGGCCCTTCGGCGGAATCTGGTAGGGGTAGGCGCCGTGGAATTCCTTGGTCCCGGAACTCCCGGCGGTCTTCGGAGTGCTTGGCGAGCACGCCTCGAGCGATCCGATGCCGGCCACGCCGACCCCGGCGATACCGAACAACTGCAGCACGTTCCGCCGCGAGATCGCGTTCGTCTCGGCGCTTGCACCTGTACCTGACTCGTGCTGGGGGGTGGGACTCATCCGTGGTCCTTTCCTGGTTCTGACTGGGTGCACTGACTGCGTGGTCAGGAATTGCATGAATGGACAGCTCAGAAAACGGATGTCACTTGGTGATCTTGGATCTCACTGATGGTCGAGACAAAGAACATCAATGCGTGTCGTCCTCACGTTCCGTCCGTCGCCGCATCAGCAGTGCTGCGGCGACGACGATCAAGCCCAGAAACAGGCCGATGCACAGGGTGAACAAAGTGATGACAAACTCCGGTGTGCCCGGCGTCAGCGTGAACAGCAGGATCACGCTGGCAAGCACCAGGAACGCTGCCCAGCCGAGCGCGACCCGGCCGATGGCGGGCGGCATCAGGCCACCGACTCATTCGATCCACCCCCACCGGCGCCATCCCGGGCGACCACGTGACAGGCAGCCGACTGCTTCGATCGGACCTCGACCAGCGCGGGCACCTCGCCGTCGCACAGGCCGGGCTCGAACATGCCGCAGCGGGGATGGAACGAACACCCGGGTGGTAGGTCCGTCAGGCTCGGGATCTCCATGCTCCGCAGCGATCCCATTCCCTTGGTCTTGGTCAGGTCGGGGTCGGGTTCGGGAATCGCCTCGATCAGCGCCCGGGTGTAAGGGTGCGTCGGCGAATTGATGATCTGCCGGGTCGGGCCGAACTCGACGATCCGGCCCAGATACATGACGGCAGTCTTTCCGTGCCAGCCGAAGTACTTGGCGATCGCGAGGTCGTGGGTGATGAACAGGAAACCGACGCCCAACTGGTCGCGGAGCCGACCGAGCATCGCCAGCATGCTGATCCTGATCGACACGTCCAGCATCGAGGTGGATTCGTCGGCGATGATGATCTTCGGATCCAGGGTCAGGGCCCGGGCGATCGACGCCCGTTGCCGCTGACCGCCGGACAGTTGGTGCGGATACTTCTGCAGGAAGGTCTCCGGCGGAGTCAGATCCACCTTCGACAGCAACTGACTCGCCTGCTCGGCCGCCTCCTTCGAACCCTTGGCCACCCGATGCTTGAGCAACGGCGCGCTGAGCATCTGCAGGATCGTCCGGGTCGGATTGAGCGAGGCGTACGGATCCTGGTGGACGTATTGCACGCTGCGGCGGAAGGTCTTGAACTCGCTCTTGCTCATCGACCAGATGTCCTTGCCGCCGAAGGCCACCTGTCCTCCGCTCGGTCGCGCCAAGCCTGCCGCCATCCGGGCCGCGGTTGTCTTGCCCGACCCGCTCTCGCCCACGAGGCAGAGCACCTCACCAGGATTGATGGACAAGTTGACGTCGTCGACGGCGCGGATCGGCCCGGCCTTGGTGTTGAAGACCTGGCTGACATTCGCGAGGGTCATCAGCGGCGTGCTCACCGCGGCGCCCGGCGCCGAGGAAATGTCGGTGGTGGTCATCAGGCCGTCTCCTGTCCGCTCACGGTCGGCTGGTCGGCAGGTACGGACCGATCGAGGTGCACCTGGTCGGAGTGCAGGCAGGCCACCTCGTGGCCGGCCCCTTGCTCGTCGGTCACCGGCAGGAGCGGCGGGTCGACCTTCTCGCACTGCTCGTCGGCGAATTTGCAGCGCGGGTGGAACGAGCAGCCCGACGGGAGGTCGGCCAGGCTCGGGGGCCCGCCGGGTATCGACTCGAGATCGGGCAGCTCACCGACAATCGGCGGCACCGCTTTGATCAGACCGAGCGAGTACGGATGCCGGGGCCGGTAGAAGATGTCACGAACACCCCCGGTCTCGACGATCCGGCCGGCGTACATGGTGGCGACGCGGTCAGCGAGTTCGGCGGCCAGCGAGAGGTCGTGAGAGATGAAGATCATCGAGAAGCCCAGGCGTTCGCGGACCTCGTGCAGTACGTCGACGACCGACCGCTGGGTGAGGATGTCCAGCGCGGTGGTCGGTTCGTCGAGGATCAGTACCTCCGGGTCGAGAAGCAGGCTCATCGCGATGAGCACCCGCTGGCGCATGCCGCCGGAGAGTTCATGCGGGTAGCTGTCGAGCACCCGGCTCGGCTCCAGCCGCACCAACCGCAGCAGTTCGCCGGAGCGCTCCTCGATCTCCTTGCGGGAGGCACGGGTGTGCGCGCGCATCGTGTCCATCATGTGAGCGCGGATCTTGGTCACGGGGTTGAACGCGTTCATCGCACCCTGGAAGACCATTGCCGCGTCGTTCCAGCGGAATTCGCGCAGATCGCGTCCGTCGAGCCCGAGTACGTCGACCACCGTGCCGTCCTGGCGCCGGAAGGTCACGCTGCCGGTGGCTCGCCCGAGCTTCGGCAGCAGCCGCAGCAGACCCAGTCCGAACGTCGTCTTGCCGCACCCACTCTCACCGACCAGGGCGAGACTCTCGCCTGGGTACAGGTCCAGGTCGATGCCGCGGACAGCCTTCACGGTGCTGCCCGCCCCCGTCCGGTACTCGACCACGAAGTCGCGCACGGACAGCAACGGGTCACCTTCGCCGCCACGGGCGGCGCGAGCGATTCCGGCAGAAGTCGTCGTCATGGCGGTCACCGGTCCCGGAGGCGCGGGTTGAGGATCTCTTCGAGGGATCTGGTCATCATCACCAGTCCGAGCAAGAGGAGAACGATGGCAACGACAGGGCTGAGGATGAACGGCAGGCTGGCATCGTTGAAGATCGCTCCTGCGATCCAGGCACGGTTGAGCATGATGCCCCAGTTCGAGCCGGTCAGCGGAGCGAGGCCGAGCAGGTAGAGCCCGACCAGCTGGTAGATCGCGTTGGTGACACCGATCATGAAGTTCATCAGGATGAAGCTGGCCATGTTGGGCAGGATTTCCACGAACACCACGCGCGCCGTGCCCAGGTCGAGCAGCCGCGCCGCCTCGACGAATTCTCGCTCTTTGAGTGAGAGGACCTGGGAACGCACGGCTCGGGTGAGCACCGGCCAGGACAGGCCGCCGACCAGCAGGGCGAGCACGACCGGCGAATCGAGCTTGACGAACGAACCGAGCACCGCGAGCAGGACGATCTGCGGGATGGTCAGGACGACGTCCGCGAGCGTGACCACGGCCGAGTCGAACGCTCCGCCCAGATAGGCGGCCAGCGACCCGAGGATGATCGCGATCACCGTCGAGATCGCCGCGGCGAAGAAGCCGATGAAGATGACCGCCCGGCCCCCGTCGATCATCTGGATCAGGACGTCCTTGCCTTCGTTGTCCGTGCCCAGCAGGTGGCCGGGTGACCCGAACGGCAGCAGGATCGACTTGATGTCGGGACTCAACTCGGGGGTGAAGAACGGCCCGATCGCCGTGATCGCCACCAGCAGCGCAACGATGATGAACCCGATGAAGCCGGACGGGCTGCGCCGCATCGAACTGATGATGCCGGAGAAGCGGGAGACGCCCGTGGTTCCGATCGCCGCGACAGCGCCTGCGGTGGTAACCGTGTCAGCCACCTGCCGTCACCCCTTCGCCTTGCCGCCGGTGCGGATCCGCGGATCCAGCCGGCTGTAGAGGACGTCGGCAAGGAAGTTGGCCAGCACAACCGAAACGGTGAGGACCAGGAAAATCCCTTGCAGGACTGGGTAGTCACGGCCCGACAACGCGTTGTAGAGGCTGTAGCCGATCCCCTGGTAGCCGAAGATCTTCTCGACGAAGATCGAGCCGCCCACCACGAACCCGAGCGATACCGCGAGCTGACTGAACAACGGGAGAACGGCGTTGCGGCCGACATACCCGAGCCGGATCTTCGCGTCGGTCAGCCCACGGGCCCGGGCGACGGTGACGTAGTCCTCGCCGAGCGTCTCGACGGTCGACGACTTCATCACCAGCGCCCAGGAACCGACCGTCGTCAAGAGGTACGCCAGGATCGGCAGCGTCGCGTGGTAGAGCGCGTCGTTGAGAAAGTTCAGACTGAACTCAGGCGTCATACCGGGTGAGTAGGAGCCGCGGATCGTGGTGAGATTGAAGACCTGCAGTTTCACCCCGAAGAAGACCACGATGATGATCGCCAGCAGGTAGTTGGGGATCGCATGCAGCAGCGATCCGACCGAGGTCAGCAGGTGGTCGATCCAGCTTTCCCGGCGGTAGGCCATCAGCATTCCGGCCAGCATGCCGATGACGAAGCTGAGGATCGTCGCGATGCCCACCGAGAAGAGCGTCCAGGGCAGGTAGATCTTGATGACATCCGCCACTGTGGTGCCGGGTGAGAGCAGCGATGTGCCGAAGTCGCCGTGCAGAATGTTCACCAGATAGTTGGCGTACTGCTGGATCATCGGCTGGTTGGGATCCAGCGAGAAGAGGCTGCGGGCCTGTGCGGCGGCGTCGGCATAGGAGGCGCCGGTCAGCGCGATCTGCGACTGGATGTATTGGTCGACCGGGTTGCCCGGCAACAGCCGCACCAGGAAGAACGTGAGCGTCGAGACCAGATAAATCGTCAGGACGGCCTTGGCGATACGTCGTACCAGCCAGGCGTTGGTGAACCGTCGGACGAGCGACGGTTCCGGTTGGCTGGTCGGGCCGTCAACCGGCGTTGAACCCGATATCCCGAGCGCATCGCTCACAACTCACCTCCACGGACGTTCCCACGGGCAGTAAGACCGAACGGAGGACCCGGGAGACCGGCTCCTGCAGACCTGAGAGTAGTTTCGCGGCCACCTGCAGCGCCTCCTCTCGTCGTAACATATTGGTTAAGACTTCTTGATTAAGACTGCGCGGACGTGCGGATATTGACGCTAGTTTGCGCATGCCAGCCTGCTTCGTCAACAACCTGACGCCCGCCGACGGCCTGGTCAACTCGTCGACTTCGCGATCGCACGCCGTGCAGCGCGGACGGTCAAGACGTGATCAGCAGCGGCGATGCAGGCGGACCATCAATTGCCAGAGGTGTGGCGGATCGGCCGGTGGCCGCAGACCGACCTTCTCGCTGAGCTCAAGTCAACTGGCATTCGTGGAGTTGCTCGACGGCCCGGAAACCGAACCTGGCGTTGACCTTCTGCATCGCGCCGTTGCTGTCGGCGGTCCACGTGTGCAGCCATCGCTGATCCACACGGTGCTTGGCCAACTGGTCGAGGTTCGCCAACTTCAACTGAGTGCCCAACTGGCGCCCCCGGTGCTCGCGCAGCACCAGCGTGTCGTCCTGCTGGGCGTGATCGGGATCCGTCCGCGGCAGATAGATCAAGGTGTAACCGGCCGGCTGGCCGTCGGCCGTGTGGGCCATGGTGACCAGGGCCAAATAGTTCAGGTCCGTCCGCTCCTCGCTCTCGCGGAGCCGCTCGACGTCCCAAACCGTCGAGTCCGTGGTCATCCCGCCGGTCGGCACATCCCGCGCCATCGCCGTGTGCAGGTCGGCGTACTCCTGCAGGTGCTCCTCCGGGCACTGTCCGGTCCAGGAAATCAGGCGATATCCCTCCGGCGGAGGTGTCTCCTGGCCGATCTGCCGCAGCAACCGTTCGTCGTACGGGAGAGGCACGACGAGGTGATCCTCGACGTTCTCGATGCGGAAGCCGAGCTTGGCCGCGAAGATGCTGCCCGGCCAGCTCTCCGAGGTGAATCCGGCCGGCACGCTGATCTCGGTCTGGAAGATGGTCCGCCCCTCCACCGCGGCACGGGCCTTCGCCCACTCCCACAGCGCCGTACCGGCTCCGCGCCGTCGCTCGGCCGGCGGTACGTCGATCTCGACCTCGACAGCGTTCAGGTTGTCCAGCAACCGGAACTCGAACAGCATCGCCCCGACGAGCCGGCCGCCGTCGAACGCCGCGACCGGGATCCTGGTCTTGAGCGTCCCGGGGTTGCGCAGCGAGTACGAGAGCGTCTGATGGCTGACCACGATCGCCGCCGGCCGGTCCGCGGTGACCGCTTCGCGCAGCGCGGCGTACCAGGCGTCGAAGAGCGGCTCGTCGGACGGGTCGATCTCGCGCGCGGTGATCATCTGCCGATCCAATCAGTTCCCCCGGCCACCGCACCACGGATTTCCGCCGAGGTCGTCGGGGTCAGCGGCTCGCGCGGTTGATTGCGGAGACGACTGCCTTGAGCGATGCGGTGAGGATGTTGGCGTCGCGGCCGACTCCCCAGAACACCTCGTCGCCGACCTCGCACTCGACGTAGGCCGCGGCGAGTGCGTCACCGCCGGCTGAGAGAGCGTGCTCGT
>JAWWOY010000857.1:0-7896 GCA_033851195.1 Kribbellaceae bacterium
CCGAGCTTGGAGGAGTCGGCCACCACGACCACCTTCGCGGCCCGGCTGACGATCAGCTGGTTGATGTTGGCCTCGCCCTCGTGATGAGCGGTGGCGCCGGTCTCGTCGATCCCGTCGACGCCGATGAAAGCGATGTCCAGGGACAGGTCGGCCAGGATCCGGTGCGACAGCGGGCCGATCATCTCGTAGGACTGCGGCCGGGCCACGCCGCCGGTCAGCACCATCTTGACGTGCGGCCGGACGATCAGCTCGTTGGCGATGTTCAGCGCATTGGTGACGAGGGTGAAGGCCGGCTCGCCGTGCTCGGCGGACAGCTCGGGCCGGGTCGCCAGGGTGCGCGCCACCTCGGAGATCGTGGTACCGCCGTTCATGCCGATCACCATGCCGCGCCGGACCAGCGTGGCCGCCGCCTGCGCGATCCGCTGCTTCTCGGACGCGAAACGCGCAGTCTTGTAGCGCAGCGGCAGGTCGTACGACACCGCGTTGGCGACCGCGCCGCCACGGGTCCGGGTGAGGAGTTGTTGCTTGCCCAGGTGGTCCAGGTCCCGCCTGATCGTCGCCGCGGACACGTGCAGCTGCGAGGCGAGCTCGTCGACGTCGATGGCGCCCTTCTCGGCGAGCGACTCGAGCAAGGTGTTCAGACGTTCATAACGCTTCACTCTGGGCTCCTCCTTCGCAAGTTCGGTCAGCCAGACGGCTGCCGGTTAGCACCATTCGATCACGTTCGAGCAGTTTCGACCATGACAACTCCGGAGACGATATGACCGAGACGCCCTTCGTGAGCACTGAGATCGACACCCAGCCCGAGTTGTGGCGGCAGGTTTCGACCGGTTTCGCGCAGTACGGCGGTGCGCTGCCGAAGCCCGGCCAGCGGGTCGCCGCGGTGGGCTGCGGCACCTCCTGGTTCATGGCGATGGCGTACGCCGCGCTGCGCGAGGATCTCGGCCACGGATTGACCGACGCCTTCGCCGGTTCGGAGTTCCCGGCCGGTCGCGAGTACGACGCGATCGTGGTGATCAGCCGCTCGGGCACGACCACCGAGGTACTGGACCTGATCCGCAACACCAGCCTGCGGACGATCGCGATCACCGCCACCCAGGGGTCGCCGATCGTCGAACTGGCCGACGAGACGATCATGCTGGACTTCGCCGACGAGCAGTCGGTCGTGCAGACCCGGTTCGCGACCACCACGCTCGCGTTGTTGCGTGCATCGCTTGGCGAGGACCTCACCCAGGCCGCGGCCGACGCCGAGACCGCCCTGACCATCGAGGTGGACGAACTGGCGAAGCTGCAACAGGTCACCTACGTCGGCACCCGCTGGACCGTCGGGCTCGCGCACGAGGCAGGGCTGAAGCAGCGGGAGGCGGCATCGGCCTGGACGGAGGCCTACCCCGCGATGGACTATCGGCATGGCCCGATCGCGATCGCTCAACCCGGTCGCGGCCTGTGGATCTTCGGCGAGCCGCCCGCGAGTCTGCTCGAGGACGTCGAGGCCACCGGGGCAACGATCGTGTACCACCCGGACCTCGACCCGATGGCTTCGCTGGTGGTCGCCCAACGCGTCGCGGTCGCCAAGGCCCTTGCCCTCGGCCTCAACCCCGACCACCCCCGCAGCCTCACCCGCTCTGTCATCCTCACCTGACCCCCGGCTCTCACCTGCCCCCTCCCGTTGCGTCCGAAAAACCTTGCGTCATAGCGCAAGCTTTTTCGGACGCAAGCAGAGGTGGCCGAGGGCGGCTGAAGCGATTAGGGCTGGGGCTGCGACGAGTAGTGCAGCGTGGGTGCCGATTGCCGGGACCACTAGACCGCCGACTGCCTGGCCGGTCGCTGATGCGCCAACGCGGAGGCTTGCTGCTGTGGTGCTCACGCGGCCCTGCAGTTCGTTCGGGCTGTACTCCTGCCTGGCGGCGAACATGGCCGGCAGCATAGGGCCTTCCAGTAGACCGGCCACGGCTGCAAGGACCAGAAGCGCGGCCAGGCTGGATGCGAACGACCAGGAGGTCATCGCCAAGCCGTACGCCGCCACGGCGACTATCACGGTCTTCTCCGGCCGCCAGCGATTGCGGAGTCTCCCGACCAGCAAGGCGGTGGTGATGCTGCCAAGCTCGATCGCTGTCCACACGTAGCCGGCCGCTGACTTCGGAGCGCCTAGCGAGGCCATGTGGAGCGGCAGAGTCACCAGCAGCAGACCACCGACTCCCATGAGCGCTGTTGACGCGACAGTCGAAGCACGCAGGGGTGGAGTACGCACCAGATGGGCTACGCCTTCGGTGACCGACCAGAGGAACGGTCGAGGGTCTCCGGTGTCCAGAGCCGGCGGCAAAGCCGGCAGGCGAAGGATGGCGAGAATGCTGACACTGGCGCTGACTGCGATGACCACTGCCGCCGCTTCAACCGACACTGCTGCCGCAATGGTCGCGGCTGCAGCCGGGCCGGTGATGGTGGCTGCGCCGAAGCTTGCGGCCTCTAGCGAGTTCGCCCGGACCAGCAGCGGTTGCGGCACCAAGCACGGCAGCATGCTGGTGAATCCGCCGCTCACCATCGGCAGCGTGGTACCGGCTAATGCTGCAAGCGCCGGTGTGATCCAGTGGGGCGCGTGGCCCGCCACGGCGAGCAGGCTGAGCATCACTGCGCCCAGGATCGCTTGGTTGAGGCCTAGGGCGGTTCGGCGGTAAGGAGTCCGATCCAGCCAGGTCCCGAGCAGCGGACCGGTGATCACAGCAGGTAAGGCGTAGGCCGCGCCGGTGATTCCTGCGAGCGCGGGGCTGTCGGTTCTCTCCAGGACCAGCAGGACCAGGGTGAACACGACCATCTCGTCGCCGACCCGGGCCAGTGTGGCGGCGGCGTAGTAGCCGGTCATTCCTTTGACGGCCAGCACATCCCGGAAACTTGGCGGGCGCGCAGTGGTCGGCGATGCGTCGAGCATGGCGGCGATCCTCCCAGGCTGTAACGCAACAAGATCTGTTACGCGTTACGCTAACAGAGGCGTTACGCTGGTGCGACAGGAAAGCGAGGAGGCGATCTTGGAGTCCCTGCAGACGCCGGACCGGCTGGTGCGGCTTGCCGTCGACCTGGTGAACACCCGGACCAGGGATCCGGAGAAGTTGACCTCCTCGGATGCGCTGCGGCAGTTCCTGCTCGACCACGGTGAGCCTGAGCCGATCACGGTCAGCGGGGAAGATCTGGCCGAGGTGATCCGGATCCGCGAGCGACTGCGCCCCGTGTTCCGGCTCGACTCGGCCGGGGCGGCGCCGATCCTGAATGGACTCCTCTCTGAGTACGCGGTGCGGCCATATTTGTCCGACCATGACGGATCGCCCTGGCATCTACATGTGGCCCGCCCGGACGCGACCTGGGGGCAGTGGCTCGCTGCTGGTACGGCGGTCGGCCTGGCCGGATTCGCCGCGGGGCACGGGTTCGACGGCATCGACAGTTGTGCTGCGCCTGACTGCGAGCGGGTGTTCGTGAACGCGGCCGAGCGGCGGCCCCGGCGCTTCTGCGGTCCGACCTGCTCCAGCCGCACCCGCGTTGCGTCGTACCGGGCTCGGCATTCTCTCAGCCAAAGGACCTAGGATCAGCAAAGATCCCCGGATCCGGCCGGGCGGATAAGGAGAGCACGTGAGTCACACCGTGGTGGCAGAACTGGTGGCGAACGTTCAGAAGGTCACCGCCAAGGCCGGGGACGCGGTGGGCCCGGAGGACACCCTCGTCATCCTGGAGTCCATGAAGATGGAGATCCCGGTGCTCGCCGAGGTGGCCGGCACGATCACCGAGATGAAGGTCTCGGAGGGGGAGGTCGTGCGGGACGGCGACCCGATCGCCGTGATCGAGGAGAAATGACCAGCGAGGAGAAGTAGTTCCAGCAGTGATAGTCCAGTCGAGTAACGCCGTGTGCCCGCCGGGGAACTTCCCCTTGGCGCGCCGCGTTGTCCCGTCGTACCGGCATCTCAGGGTCGAACCCGGGTGTCCCCGACGTGCGAAGAGGACGGTGAACGCGGCACCATGGTGGTCACGCTCGTTGCCCCGCAGAGTGCGGATCGCAGGACGGGTACCCAGGGAGGCGTGGTCGTGAAGCCTGCCGACACTGTCCCGGCACCCGAGGTCGAGGCGCTGCCGTCCTGGGACGAGATCGTCCGGACCCACTCGGCCCGCGTCTATCGCCTCGCCTACCGGCTGACCGGGAACAAGCACGACGCGGAGGACCTTACCCAGGAGGTCTTCGTCCGGGTCTTCCGGTCGCTGTCGTCGTACACACCCGGCACCTTCGAGGGCTGGCTGTACCGGATCACCACCAACCTCTTCCTGGACGGCGCGCGCCGCAAGCAGCGGATCCGGTTCGACGGCCTGCCCGACGACGCGCACGACCGGCTGCCGTCGAAGGGCAGCGGCCCGGCGGAGAAGTTCGACCACGACTCGTTCGACCACGACGTGCAGGACGCGCTGGACGCGCTGCCGGAGGACTTCCGCGCCGCCGTCGTGCTCTGCGACATCGAGGGCATGACGTACGACGAGATCGCCGACGTGCTGGACGTGAAGCTCGGTACCGTCCGGAGCCGGATCCACCGCGGCCGGTCGATGTTGCGCAAGCACCTCGAGCACCGCGCGCCGCGCTCCGGCCAGACCCGTGTCAGTGGTCCGCCAGGCGACGGAACGATCCTCACCGGAGGGGGCGACCGGTGACCCTGCAGCATCCCTTGGACAAGCTCAGCGCCGCCGTCGACGGTCAACTGGACCACGACTCGCGCGACAAGGTCCTCAGCCACCTGGTCGGCTGTGACTCCTGCCGCGCCGCGGTGGAGGCTGAGCGCCAGCTTAAGATCCGGCTGGGAGCGCTCGGCTGTTACTCCCCGGAGCCGTCCACTGATCTGATGGAGCGCCTGCTCGGCGTGCCGGCGTACTCGATCGAGGCCCGCGAGGAGGTGCGTCCGGTGCTGACGCCGGCCATGTCGCTCAGCCCGCAGCGCTCGGCCTTTCCAGCCGCGCGCACGGGTGGCAGCAGGCCCGCGGCGCGCACCACCCGCTCCCGCCGGCGTACCGGGGTGCTCGGGGCGGCCGGCTCGGCCGCAGCGGTCGCATCCCTGCTCGGCACCGCCTTCGTGATCGGCGATCCGGCCCGACAGGAGCAGGCCCCGCCGCTGCAGCCGCCGGTCAGCGTTTTCTCCGCCGAGCACGGCGGCGTCACCACCAGCAGCCCGTTCGCTGACCCGGTGGCCATGCTGACTTCCTTCAACGGAGCGGGTTACAGCGGGCTCAGTCCGACCCTGCAGCCGGTGGCTCTCGCGGGGCGTTGACCATGAGCCTTTCCCGGCTCGCCATCTTGGTCAGCACCGCACTGCTCGGGTTCGGCCTCCCTTTGCCCGCTGTCGCAGTACCGGCTCCGGTCGTGCAGCGAAAAGACTCGCCGGCTGCTGTCAGTTGGCTGCAGCGCGCCGCCGCCGCGCCGGATCGGGTCTCCTTCCATGGCACCCAGATCATCACCTCCTGGGGTCCGCAGGGTGCGCGTTCGGCCATGCTCGAGATCGTCCATGCGGCCGAGCAGGGTTCGGAGATCAGCGTGGTCGGTGCCGGCGCATCACCGGGCGCGAAGGCGTTCGTGCAGCGCGCCGACCACGCGAGCGGTCTCACTGTCGACGGCGGTCCACTATCGCTGCTGGAGGCGACGTACGAGCTGGTCTACAAGTGCTGCACCGAGACGATCGGCCGCGCCTCGGTCCTGATCGAAGCGCTGCGCGGGGACAGGACGCTGGCCGCGCGGTTCTGGATCGACAAGGCGACCGGGCTGCTGCTGCAGCGGCAGTTGTTCACGGTGGACGGGCGAACGATGGTCCGCGCGACGGTCTATACCGAACTCGAGTTGGACGACTCCGATTTCCTGGGTCATCTCCCGCCGATGTTGCCGGGCGCGGTGGCGTCGGTCGGGCTCGGTGGCGTCGACAACCTCCGCGCCCAGGGCTGGAACTGCGCCGACGAACTGCCCAGGTCGCTCAAGTTGTACGACGTGCACCAGGATTCAGCAGGTGGGTCTCTGCAGTTCTCGTACTCCGACGGGCTGTTCACGGTCTCGGTGTTCGAGCAACGCGGTGCTCTCGATCCGGCCGCCCTTGCCAGCTATACCGTTACCAGCACTGCCGAGGGCGCCAAGGTCTACATCCGGCACGGAATGCCCTCGTACGCCGTCTGGTCGTCCGGCGGCATCGTCTACACCCTGATCGGCGACATCCCGTACGACGCACTCGGCCAGGTGGTCGCGGCCTACCCGCACGAGGCGCCGCCGAAGGTAACCGCCGTCCACAGGATGGGCATCGGACTGGCCAAAATGGCGCTCTGGCTAACACCGATGGGTGCACTCTCGCGGAAGCTGGGATAATCGATGGTGGCGGTCCCTCACGCACACCGGAAGGGGCCGCACCGACACGAGACAACGACGACGTGAGGCGGGCACCGTGAGCTGGGACGACGCCGAGCCGACTGAGCGGATGCCGCGGGACCCGGCGGGTCCAGATCCCACCCGCGAGCTGCCCACAGAGCGGCCTATCGCAGGACCTGTGGTACCTCCCACGCCCGCGCCGACCTCCAGCACGCCGCTCCCGGCGCCGGGCGGTGTCACGCCGATTCCGCCGCCGGGTGGTGCTACACCGATTCCGCCACCGGGTGGCAACGCGGCGTACCGGCAGGCTCCCGGTCGGTCGGTGACCCAGCGCAGCTTCGGCCAGTCCGAGCAGCAGGCGCAGCCGTGGAACCCGGTCTACCCTGGCCAGGCCTGGCCGACCCAGCAGCACGTCTACACGCCTCCGCCGCCGGACTGGCACCAGCAGCAGGCCCGCGCCTACACACCGGCCCCACCCCAGCGGGCCGGCAAGGTGATCGGTCTGGCCGCTGTCGTGGCCCTGCTCGTCGGGCTGATCGCGGGCGCGGGTGCTGCCGTCAGCGTCGTTGCGCTCAACGGACCCAACCCGGTGAACGACCAGTCCGGTCCGGCCATCGGCGTCGGCAGCGCCGGTCCCAGGATCCGGAGCGGCTCGGTCTCGGCGGTCGCAGCCACCCTGCTGCCGAGCGTCGTTCAACTCAGGGTCCAGGGCGCGGATAACTCATCCGCCACGGGCTCCGGCTTCGCGATCGACAACTCCGGCCACATCCTGACCAACAACCACGTCGTATCCTCGGCCGCCAACGGCGGCTCGATCCAGGTGCTCACCCAGAGCGGCAAGACCGCCACCGCCCGGCTGGTCGGCCGCTCGCCGGCGTACGACCTCGCTGTCGTGCAGGTGCTCGGGCTGGACGCGCCGTCAGTGCAGTTCGGCAGTTCCGAGGCGGCCGTCGTCGGACAGGACGTGGTGGCGATCGGGTCGCCGTTGGGCCTGGCCGGAACGGTGACGTCCGGCATCGTCTCGGCGAAGAACCGCCCGGTCACCGCCGGCGGCGAGGGTGAGATCTCCTACATCAACGCGTTGCAGACCGACGCCGCGATCAACCCGGGCAACTCTGGCGGACCGCTGGTCGACATGAACGCCCGGGTGATCGGGATCAACTCGGCCATCGCCACCGTGCGCGGAGCCGCGGCAGGCACCAGCGGCAACATCGGCCTCGGCTTCGCCATCCCGATCGACCAGGCCCGGCGGACGGCGCAACAGTTGATCGCGTCGGGCAAGGCGTCGTACCCGGTGATCGGGGCGGACGTGGACATGCAGTTCGAGGGCGGCGCCCGGGTCAGCGGCGTGTCGACCGGCTCACCCGCGCAACGGGCCGGACTGCGCACGGGTGATGTGATCACCTCGATCAACAACCAGACGGTGGACACCGCCGAGGCGCTGATCGTGGCGATCCGCACCCACCGGCCCGGGGAGAACGTCAAGCTCGACTTCGAGCGGGCCGGCAAGGGCCGGCAGGTCACCGTGA
>JAWWOY010000861.1:0-9570 GCA_033851195.1 Kribbellaceae bacterium
TACCGCGCCGAGCTAGCCGCCTCGCGCCGGCGGATCGTCGCCGCGTCGGACGAGGCTCGCCGCCGGATCGAGCGTGATCTGCATGACGGCATCCAGCAGCGACTCGTGTCGCTCGGGCTCGAGCTGCGCCTGGCCGAGTCGAGCCTGCCTGCAGAGCAGAAGGAAACTCGGACGACGATCGCGCGGCTCGCGCGTGGGCTCAGCCTTTCCATCGACGAGCTGCAGGAGGTCTCCCGCGGAATTCATCCGGCCATCCTTGCCGATGGAGGGCTCGGAAGCGCGTTGCGGACGCTTGCCCGTCGTTCCGCCGTTCCGGTCGAGCTCAGCGGCGAGATCGAGCATCGGTTGCCGGAGCCGATCGAGGTTGCGGCGTACTACGTCGTTTCCGAGGCGCTCACGAATGCGACCAAGCACGCGAACGCCTCCCGGGTCGATATCGGGGCGTCTACGCAAGACGGCAGCTTGCGGCTCTCGATCTGCGACGACGGCATCGGCGGGGCCGATCCCACGCGCGGTTCGGGGCTGGTGGGCCTTACCGACCGTGTCGAGGCCCTGGGCGGGTCGATCCGTGTCGGCAGTCGGCCGGGGGATGGGACGCACATCACCGTCGAGCTGCCGCTCGAATTGACTTAGGACGTCGACCGACGTTCCGGTACGGGTGGTGCTCGGGCACTCACATCGCGTGGCGGGCACGGACCGTCGGGAGGCACGGCTCCGGCGTCTGCCGGGCGGGCTTGCGCTGGAACCAGCCCGGGCGCTGGAAGTCACGCCGCAAGCGCTCCTGCCGGTAAGCGACCTCTGCCATCACGAACTGGGTGGTGTGGAACAACATCATGTCCTCCGGGAGCTTGTCGATGGCTCGACTCTGCTCGTCTGAGGAGGACCGGCACATTGGCACAACTCCCTATCCCTGGACGGAACCGCACCTTAGGAAGCCCTCGAGCTCGGCCCGGCGACATGGTCATCGGCCGGCCTCGCCGTAGGTCAGGCTCAGCTCGAAGTGCTTCGGGTCGAGCAGGCTGTCCATCTGCTCCGCGAACCGGTCGTCGGCGGTCCAGCTGACCCGTCGGGTGTGCAGGAACCACTCGCCGGGGCGGCGGCCGAGCAGCTTCGCCTCACTCGCGTCGAGCTCGTGGCCGCGGAGCCGCTGTTCGCAGTGGTCCAGGTGCAGGCCGGCCCGGCTCAGGGTAGCGGCGACGGAGTCGTTCTCGAGGCCGCGCTCAGGGAGGTCGCGGAGCTCCTCCAGCGCGGGCAGGCAACTGCGCTCGATCGAGATCGCGTCGCCGCCGACGATGGTGCGGAGTCGTTGGATCACCACCACCTGGGGAGATTCCAGCTCGAGCCGCTCGGCCAGGTCGGGATCCTCCTCGACGGCCAGCCAGATCAACCGGGTGTGGGTCTTGACGCCTTGCTGAGCGAGGGCGTAGGTCCAGCCGAGTCGGTCGTCCAGCGGCCGGCCGTCGAACAGCACGAACGAGCCCTTGCCGGTGCGGGTGGTGATCAGGCCATCCTCGGTCAGCGCGGCCAGGGCGGCCCGAACCGTGTTGCGGCTGACCGAGAACCGCCTGGCGAGCTCCACCTCGGCGGGGAGTTGCGCGCCCTGCTGCACCCGGCCGGAGCGAATCTCCCGAGCCAGGATGGAAGCGATTCGCTCGTGCTTGAGATTCACCCCGCGGATCATTGCTGCTCGCCGTCCGAGTTCGAATTGCTCTGCTCGCGGATGGCGTCGAGGGTGACCACCTCGAGCATCGGCGAGTAGAGCCGCATGATGTCGAGTGCCTTCTCGTGGCTCTCCTCGTTCACGCCCGCGCACGCCTCGACGACCACTTGCACCTGTACACCGGCATCGACCGCGGCCAGCGCGGTACTGAGTACGCAGCAGTCGGTGGTCACGCCGGCGAGCACCAGGCGTCCGTTCTGGCCGGTCTGCGCGGCCAATTCCGTGCCCCACTTGCCGAACGTGGTCTTGTCCAGCGTCGGTACGCCGTTGAACTCGTCCACCAGCTGATAGGCGTACGAGTCAGGCGGCTGGAGCGCGAACGGGTACAGCTCGTAGTACGGCACCCAGGAGCCGGCCGGGCTCTCCGGCGCCACGAAGCGGGTGAAGACAACCCGAGGTGAGAACAGCTCGACCAGCGACTGCACCGGCTCCACAACCCGCTGGAAGCCTGGCGTGGCCCAACGGCTGTCCGGGTCCGCGAAAATGCGTTGCAGGTCGATCAGCGCGAGTACGGCTGCCAATCAGACCACCTGACCTGCCTCTTGGGCGTGGACCCGGGACCGCCCGAAGATCAACTGGAGGACGAAGGCCACGACGAGGGCGAACAGCACGCCCAGGTTGGCGAAAGCCCAGGCGCCCTCCTTGCCGCCTAGCCCGAGCGGCTCCAGCAGGTAGCCCTGCCAAGTCAGCCACTTGGCGTTGGTGTTGGTGACCAAGCCCCAGCCGATCGCGGTACCGATCACCACCAGAGCCACCGGCAGCCACTGCACGTCGCCGTACCGGCCGCGGCGGTCGAAGAGCTCGGTCTCGGCGTAGTCGCGCCGGCGGGTGGCGATGTCGGCCAGCATCACGCCGCACCAGGCAGCCACCGGTACGCCGAGGGTGAGGAGGAAGCCGGTGAACTGGCTGAGGAACTGGTCGCCGAAGAACACCACGTAGATGGTGCCGGCGATCATGATCACGCCGTCCACGAATGCCGCCGCGTACCGGGGGACCGGCAGTCCGACGGACAGCAGGGCCAGTCCGGACGAGTAGATGTCGAGCACCGCACCGCCGACCAGGCCCAGCACGGCAACGATCACGAACGGCACCAGGAACCAGGTCGGCAGGGCCTCGGCCAGCGCGCCGATCGGGTCCGCCGCGATGGCGGTGCTGAGGTCCTTTGACGAGCCGGCCAGGAGTAGGCCGAAGGTCAGCAGCACGAGTGGCGCGACCGACGATCCGAAGGTGGTCCAGCCGACGACGCCACGGCTGGACGCGGAGCGAGGCAGGTAGCGGGAGTAGTCGGCGGCCATGTTCACCCAGCCGAGCCCGAAGCCCGTCATCAGGAACACCAGGGCGCCGATGACCGCCTGGCTGGAGCCGCTGGGCAGCGCAGAGACGGTGCTCCAATGCACCTGGTCCACGACCAGTGCGACGTAGACGACGGTGAGCACGCCGGTGACGACGGTGATGATGGTCTGCATCCGCATGATCAGGTCGAAGCCGAGCACGCCGCCGGCCACGATCAAGGCGCCGACCACGACCAGCGCGATGACCTTGGTGAGGTTGCCGCCGCCCCAGCCGAGCCGCTCGAACACGGTTGCGGTAGCCAGCGTGGCGAGGATGGTGAGCACTGTCTCCCAGCCGACTGTCAGCAGCCACGAGATCAGCGAGGGCAGTTTGTTGCCGCGGACCCCGAATGCGGCCCGGCTCAGCACCATGGTCGGGGCGGAACCGCGCTTGCCGGCCAGGGCGATCAGGCCGCAGAGCAGGAACGAAAAGACGATCCCGACCACACCGGCGATCAGCGCCTGCCAGAACGAGATGCCGAAGCCCAGCGCGAACGCGCCGTAGCTCAACCCGAGCACCGAGACGTTCGCCCCGAACCAAGGCCAGAACAGCTGGCTCGGTGAGCCCTTCCGCTCCGCGTCGTCGATGACGTTCAGCCCGTTGCTCTCCACCGAGAGCGCCCGGGCCTCGACAGCGCCCGCCTCCAACTGGTCGACCATTGGCGTCTCCTGCCTAAATGAACCTGTCCAGTCCTGTTCAATCAGGCTAAATCGGCACCGCTAAGCGGTCAAGGAAATCGGCTGGCACCGCGGCAACCCGTGGGACTCGCGCAATAGATGATTGATACCGCTCACCCATTGAGCGATCCGGGAACCGTCGCCGAGCGGAGGAAGGGGCTACGCGATGCCGATCAGTGCGCCTGTGGATGGATTCCGGCTGGCCTACGACCGGGCCGGAGAGGGCCCCGCCGTGGTGTTGCTGCACGGTTGGCCGGGGGATCGGACGGACTACCGGCTCCTGGCTCCGGAACTGGTCGAGCGGGGCTGCGAGGTCGTCGTACCCGATCTACGGGGGTTCGGGGACTCGGACAAGCACATCGCCGACCCAGCCGCCCAGTACGACGCGACTGCGCAGGCGCGCAGCGTGGTGGGGCTGATCGAGGAGCTGGGGCTGGAGCGTCCGGTGCTCGCCGGGTACGACGTCGGCAGCCGGATCGCGCAGGCCATTGCCAGGAGCCGGCCCGAGTTGGTGCGTGCACTGGTGGTCGCGCCGCCGCTTCCGGGGATCGGGAAGCGGGTGTTCGACCTGCAGCCGCAGCGCGAGTTCTGGTACCAAGCGTTCCATCAGCTGCCCGTCATCGAGGAACTCGTCGACGGTAAACCGGACGCGGTTCGGGCCTATCTGCAGCACTTCTGGACGCACTGGTCCGGGCCGGGGTTCGAGCCGGAGCTGGACCACCTGGTGTCTGTTTACTCGCCGCCGGGCGCCTTCACTGCGTCGATCAACTGGTACCGGGCCGGTGCGGGATCAGTGGCTGCTTCCCTCGCCGAGCAAGCTCCGCCCGCCGACGAGCGGATCGGCGTACCGACGACTGTCTTGTGGCCGGAGCACGATCCGCTTTTCCCGCGGGAGTGGTCGGACCGGCTGAACGAGTTCTTCAGCGACGTACGGCTGGAATTCGTGGACGGGGTCGGGCACTACGCGCCACTGGAGTATCCAGAGGTGCTGGCCGAGGCCATTGCCGGGCAGGCGGATTAGGCTGTCAGCTGTGGCGACACATGACAGCACGGTCCATCTGCCGACGCCGACGGTGCGGCCGTCCGTGGGTCCGCTGGCGCGGCTGGCTCCAGAGCCGGTGCGGTACCTGCTGAACTGGGGCCGCAAGTACTCGCTCTGGGTGTTCAACTTCGGTCTTGCTTGTTGCGCGATCGAGTTCATCGCGGCGTCGATGGGGCGGCACGACTTCATCCGGCTCGGCGTGATCCCGTTCGCGCCCGGGCCGCGGCAGGCCGACCTAATGGTCGTGTCCGGCACCGTGACGGACAAGATGGCACCCGCGATCAAGCGGCTGTACGAGCAGATGCCGGAGCCGAAGTACGTCATCTCGTTCGGCTCCTGCTCCAACTCGGGCGGCCCGTACTGGGACTCGTACTGCGTCACCAAGGGCGTCGACCAGATCATCCCGGTGGACGTCTACGTGCCCGGCTGCCCGCCGAGGCCGGAGGCCTTGCTGCAGGGCATCCTCAAGCTGCAGGAGAAGATCGCCGGCGAGGGCCTGGTCGATCGCTACGAACCGTCCGCGCAAGCGCTCACCCGTCGCCTCGTCCTACCGCCGGCCGACGGGGTCCAGCAGTGACCGAGGAGTTGCTGCCGCAGGCGATCAGCGTGCTCGCGGAGGCGGGCGTGACCGCGACCGAGACCGAGAGCTTCGGCCCGCAGGCGCTCGACGTACCGGCCGACTCGTGGGTGGCCGCGCACGAAGTACTGCGCGACGAGGTGGGGCTGAGCTTCTTCGACTTCCTGACCGCGAGCGACGAGTTGACCGACGGATTCCGGATCGTCACGCACCTGGCCGACTTCTGGGGCGGTTCGCATGTGGAGCACCTGATGGTCCGCACGCTGGTCCCGCGCGCGACCCCTCGCCTGGCCTCGCTCAGCAGCGTGTACGCCGGCGCGAACTGGCACGAGCGGGAGACGTTCGAGATGTTCGGGATCTCCTTCGACGGGCATCCGAATCTGGTCCCGCTGCTGCTGCCCGACGGGTTCGAGGGCAACCCGCTACGCAAGGAGTTCGTGCTCGCCTCCCGGGTGGCGAAGCCCTGGCCGGGGGCGAAGGAGCCGGGCGAATCCGACCACGCCCCGGCTGCCGCGAAGACAGGCGCACCGAGCCGGCGTCGGACGTTGCCGCCGGGCGTACCGGATCCGGAGACGTGGGGGCCGCGCCCACCGGGATCACCAGACCCCGACCCGCTCGCACCCGCTCTGGCTGCCTCTACACCGGCCCGCCCTCGCCGCGCTGGTGCAGAACGCCGCGCACCCGGCGAACGCCGTACCGCCAAACAAGCCGAAGCCGAAGGTCAGGACGGAGAAGGCGGCTGATCCAATCGCTCCAGCGGCTGGCCGGTCAGATCTGCGATCAGTTCGAAGTCCTTGTCGAGGTGGAGGACGATCAGGCCGGCAAGCTCGGCGGTCGCGGCGATCAGCAGATCTGGCACGGATGGTGCGCGGTGCTGGCCTTTAACGGCTAGAAGGTTCTGTAGTGCAACAGCTCTCCGCTCGATGGCTGGAGTGCTGTTCTCGACCGGCATCGATGAGATCGGCGGTTGTTGCAGACTGGCGCGGAGGTCCTCCGCCGTCCGGGCAGAGAAACCGACCTCGAGCAGTGTGACCGTAGTGATGTGAACAAGTCCGCGGTCGATCCGATTCGCCCATTCGTCGACGTTGCGGCTCTCGCCAAGGCGCACGAGGGCCGACTTGTCGATGAGCCAGCGCCGAGCCTCACCGGTCGGAGTCACGACCAGGCCTGGCCCATCACGTCGGGATCAGCCAAGTCGCGCACAGTGTGAGAGAACCGGCGCAGATCGGCGGCCGTGACTGTCGTGTCAGTACGTCCGGCATCCTGGCTGAGTTGTCGACGTAGGTATTCATTCCTGGACAGCCCAAGGTGGTTGGCCCTGCTATCGATGACTGCGAGCACGTCATCTGGCACATCGCGGATCAGTATGTCAGTCATATCAACCTCCTGTCGATATCATACGATATCGCGAGCGCGATCGTCAGGGGGTCGCGGCGCATGAGGGGCATCCCCGACCGTCCACCAGCAGGAGCCCGGGGACCAAGCCTGAGCCAGCGACCGCTCCTGCCTTTCGCGGGACCTACCGCCTCGACTCGCCGCGAGTCCGTTCACTTCCCGCTCAGACAGGCCGCAGATCCTCCACCTACCGCTCCAACACGCCGTACCGAGTGCCGTTGATCCGGCGTGCCGAGGCGGTAGGTGGAGCTAGTTGCGGCCTGTCGAGGCGGGAAGTCAGCGAGTTCTGACCGTGCCCTGGGATCTCGTGATCAGCCAGGAGTTCTATCGCTGAGCCACCTCAGTTGTCGACAGGATGCGGAAGTCGTCAGCGTGATCTGCCGCCCACTCCCGGAAGGTGCGAGCAGGACGGCCGGTGAGCGCCTCGACCGTGTTGGTCACCGGCTCCGGGTTGTCGACCAGTGCGGACCAATAGTTCACCGAGCTCTCCGCGAGGATCGGGTCCGCGCCGATCTCGAGCATCGCCTGACGTGCCTCCGCCGCAGACTGCTCCTCGATCTGTACCGTCTTCTCGACCGCGTCGCCGATGATCCGGGCCTGCTCCTCCTGGGTCAAACTCTCCGGGCCGGTCAGCTGGTACTTCTGGCCGATGTGCTTGTCGTCTAGCAGCGCCAGTACGGCGACCGCGGCGATGTCGCGCTCGTGGATCAGCGACCGAGCGGCTCCGGGGAATGGCATCCGGATCACATGGCCGGTGCGGAACTCCTCGGCCCAGCCCTGCGTGTTCACAGCGAATCCGCCAGGTCGAAGGAAGGTCCAGTCCACGCCTGCCTTCGCGACCAGGTGCTCGAGTTCGCCCCAGACGCCACTCGCGGACGGCGGCTGGTCGTCCCGAACGTTCATGGAGGACAGGTAGACCACTCGAGACACCTGCTTGGCCAGCGCCTCGACCACCGGTGCCGCACCTTCCGCGCTGAAGGACGGCCAGAGCAGGAAGGCCGCATCGACGCCGGCCGCGGCTTTCTGCACGGCGTCAGGATCGGTGATGTCACCGGTGACGATCTCGACGTCGGACGGGAGACCCGCCAGCAGCGGGTTGCGCACCAGGGCGCGGACGGTCACGGCGGCCTCCCGGAGCCCGGCTACCACGTGCCGGCCGACCCGGCCGGTGGCTCCGGTGACAAGGATTGTGCGTGGCTCAGTCATCAGTCTCGATCCGATCTTGTCGCGGTCTGTTTCCTCCACCCTGCGACCTGAACAATGGTTAAGGTCAAGTCGGAGTCGATAGGGTGCCGACATGCTGGAGTTCGTAGTGCGGGTCGTCGGGGTGCTGGTGGCATTCCTGGTGGCGCCGTTGCTGGTCGGCCAGGCCGAGCACAAGGTGATGGCCCACATGCAGTCGCGGCTCGGCCCGATGTACGCCGGTGGGTTCCACGGCTGGGCCCAACTCGTCGCCGACGGGGTGAAGTTCATCCAGAAGGAGAGCATTACTCCGGCGGCCGCGGACAAGACGGTGTTCGAGTGGGCCCCGGTGGTGGCGATCCTGCCGTACATGGCGGCGCTGGCCGCGATCCCGCTGGCGCCCGGCGTCGTTGGCGCAGACCTCAACTCCGGCCTGTTCTTCGTGCTCGCGGTGATGAGCATCGGCGTACTGGGGTCGTTGATGGCCGGCTGGGCCAGCGGCAACAAGTACAGCCTGCTCGGTGGCCTGCGGGTGGCGGCGCAGCTGATGAGCTACGAACTGCCGTTCGTGTTGTCCGCGGCCAGCGTCGCGGTGGCAGCCGGAACGCTCAGCCTGAGCGGGATCGCCGCCGCGTGGAACCCGTGGTGGTTACTCTGGCAACTGCCCGGACTGCTGGTCTTCTTCATCGCCGGACTCGCAGAGCTGCAGCGGCCTCCGTTCGATATGCCGGTGGCTGACTCCGAGGTCATCTTCGGGCCGTACACCGAGTACACGGGCCTGCGATTCGCCATGTTCCTGCTTGCCGAGTACGCCGGGATCGTGGTGCTGGCCGGTCTGACCACCGTGCTGTTCCTCGGCGGTTGGAGCGGGCCCGGGCCGGACTCGATCGGCTGGATCTGGACCGTGCTGAAGGTCGCCGCGGTATCGGTGCTGGTGATCTGGGTGCGGGTGGCATTCCCACGCTTACGGGCGGACCAGTTGCAGAGGCTGGCCTGGCAGGGGCTGGTTCCGCTCGCGCTGATCCAGCTCGCCCTGACAGGCATCGGCGTAACTGTCTTCCAGTAGGTCAGGGGGTCGCGAGCGCCTCCGTGGGGCAGAGGCGGGAGGCGCGGGGACAGCGGGCTGGTGGTTACTGTCGTGCTGCCTGTCGATCCAGGGTGATCCCGTTCGTGTAGAGGGTGAGACGCCGGCATCGGGTCGGCGACGGTCGAGGAGGACACCTATGAAGCAATACCTGCTGAGCATCTATCAGCCTGATGGTCCCGCTCCGGAGCCCGAGGTGCTCGAGCCGATCATGCGGGATCTCGCCGGGTGGAACGCCGAGCTCAGAGCAGCCGGTTCGTGGGTGTTCGACGCCGGCCTGCATCCTGCGAGCACGGCCACCGTCGTACGCCTCGAGGCGGGCGACATCCTCACCACCGACGGGCCGTTCACCGAAGGCAAGGAACATCTCGGCGGCTTCACGGTCATCCAGGCGGCTGATCTGGACGCGGCGCTGGAGTGGGGTCGCAAGCTTGCCCGCGTCCTCACGCTGCCGATCGAGGTCCGGCCGGTCCACGACGCGACCTCGTTCGCCAAGACGCTCTCAGACGTGTCTGGGGACGCCTGATCAGTCGCATGTCCGCACAGACGGTTTCGACCGCC
>JAWWOY010000866.1:0-2513 GCA_033851195.1 Kribbellaceae bacterium
GCGAACTGGACGCCAAGGCCGGCAGCGACCCGGACGCGGCCCGCCGTGCCTCCGAGAAGACCATCCCGCTGCGCCGCTACGGAACCCCGGACGAGTTCGGCCGGGTAGCCGCCTTCGTCCTCTCCCCTGCCGCCTCCTACCTCACCGGCGCCATGATCCCCATCGACGGCGGCGCCCTCCGCACCCTCTAACCACCAGTCCCCCTCGTCCCCGGCGTGCCCCCCATCATCGGTCCCCCTTGGGGCGGTCGCGGTCTTTGGAGGGTTGGACGCGTTTGGGCTCGCCGGGCATCTTGGGGTACTCGGGCGGGTAGGGCAGGTCGGCCTCGCCGAAGTCGCGCTCGTGTTTCGCGGAGAGCTCGAGTAGGGACTCCAGGGAAAATGCCTTCTGGCCGACGGCTGCGTGCAGGTCGCCGACCTCCGCGAAGCGGGCCGGCATCGTGAGTACGTCGAAGTCGTCCGGCATCACGTCGTCGACCTCCTCCCAGTGCAGCGGCGCCGAGACCCGGGCCCGGGCGTTCGGGCGGACCGAGTAGGCAGACGCGATGGTGCGGTCCCGGGCCATCTGGTTGAAATCGATGAAGACGCGTTCGCCGCGCTCCTCCTTCCACCAGTTCACCGTGACCTGGTCCGGCATCCGGCGGGACAACTCGCGGCCGACCGCGATCACCGCACGGCGCGCCTCGACGAAGGACCACCGCGGCTCGATCGGCACGTACACATGCAGGCCGCGGCCGCCTGAGGTCTTCGGGAATCCCTCCAGGCCGTGCTCGGCGAGTAGTTCGCGCAGCGCCGGGGCGACCCTGGCCGCGTTCTTGAAGTCGGTGCCGGGCTGGGGGTCGAGATCGATCCTCAGCTGGTCCGGGCTCTCCAACTCGGGACGCCGGACCGGCCAGGGATGGAAGGTCAGGGTGCCAAGGTTCGCTGCCCAGGCGACCACGGCCAGCTCGGACGGGCACACCTCGTCGGCCGTCCGGCCGCTGGGAAAGGTGATGGTAGCGGTCTCCACCCAGTCGGGCGCACCCTTCGCGACCCGCTTCTGGTAGAACGCGTCGCCTTTGTTGTCCATCCGGGTGGACAACTTGGCCCCCTCGAACCAGCCGCCCGGCCAGCGTTCCAGCGTGGTCGGCCGGTCCCGGAGCGCGCCGAGGATCCCGTCGCCGACCGCGACGAAGTAGTTCACGATGTCCAGCTTGGTCAGACCGCGGTCCGCGAAGTACGGCTTGTCCGGGTTGCTCACCCGGACCGTCCTGCCCGCGATCTCCAGCTCGATTGCCTTGGTGGCCGCCATGTTCGTGACCGTACCGCCCAGGTCGGACCAAAAGCCGTCAGCGCGCGCGAAAGACGACTTTTCCCAGACCCCTGGCCACCCTAGGTGACTGGACGCTAACGTTCCATCACCTCGTTTCTGGGGCGTGAGGTCCCCGGGGACACACTTGAAGGAGCACGAGGATGAACAGATCCGCACTCCTCGCCGCGGCCACCGCCGTGGTAACCGCGACCGCACTGGGGCTCACCAGCGCCACCACAGCGACCGGTGCGCCCAAGCCGACTCCAGGCCCGACCCCCGCGGCAGCAGTCGCCCGGGCCAAGGCAGCCATCACAGACAACCTCGGCGCGCTCAGAGCCACCGGCGCCGACACGTTCGCCGTACGAGATGTCATCGTTGATGCGGACGGGTCCAGCCACGTGCGGTTGGACCGCAGCATCGGTGGCCTGAAGGTGCTCGGCGGCGACGTCGTCGTCCACCAGGCCAAGGATGGCAGGTGGAAGGGTGCCAGCCTGACGCTCACCCGGCCGGCCGCAGTCGACCGGACTCCCAAGCTGAGCATCACCCAGGCGATCACCAAGGCGCTTGCCAAGGGCTACAAGACCGAGGGCAAGCCGAGCCTGGTAGTCGAGGCCCGCAAGGGCTCGCCCCGGTTGGCCTACCTGGTGAGCACCAGCGGCCTGCAGGCTGACGGGACGCCTAGCGAGATCACCACCACGATCGACGCCCTGACCGGCGCCAAGTTGATCAGCGAGCAGCACATCGAGACAGTGACCGGCGACGGCAAGAGCCTGTACAGCGGCACCGTGCCGATCAGCACGACGGCGGCCACGGGTGGCTTCACGCTCACCGACCCGGCCCATGGCGGCGGCTACACGACCGACGCCAAGAACCAGACCGACTCGATCCTGTGCCAGATCCTCAACGTCGGCTGCCCGGCGAGCACCAAGTTCACCGACGCCGACAACCACTGGGGCACCGGCACTACCGCAGACCGGGCCTCGGCCGCTGTGGATGCCCACTACGGCGCCGCGACGACGTTCGACTACTACAAGACCGTGCTCGGCCGGAACGGCATCTTCAACGATGGCAAAGGCGTCCAGAGCCGGGTGCACTACGGCAGCAACTACGTGAACGCGTTCTGGGACGGCACGAAGATGACGTACGGCGATGGTGACGGCGTCGTCGCCGGGCCGCTGGTTTCGATCGACGTGGCCGCCCACGAGATGTCCCACGGCGTCACC
>JAWWOY010000595.1:0-4135 GCA_033851195.1 Kribbellaceae bacterium
CGCCCGGTGAGACCGGTGTGTGGACTACCACTGCGCGAATGCGTACGTTGCGTACGCCCAAGGCTTGGCCGGAGCCCGAGTTCGGCTTTCCTGAGTTGAGCTTCCGGTCCTGGTACGAGCGGCTTCACGGCCAGGCGGCGTACAACGAACTCGGGCGGATCCCGCGGACGACGTGGGCGCAGTACGTCGCCTGGTTCGAGCAGGTCGTCGGTGTACCGGTCCGCCACGAGACCCGCCTTGTCGGCGTCACACCGGGGGCGGACCACCTCGCTCTCCGGCTGGCGGTGACCCGAGCCGATGGCGGAGCGGACGAGAGGATCGAGACCACGCGGAAGCTGGTGTTGGCCAACGGCGTCCACGGCACTGGCGGTCCTGCTCTGCCGCCTGCCTTCGTCGGTCTTCCGACCCACCTGGCTGCCCATACCGGCGATCGGATCGACTTTGGCGCACTGACAGGTCGCACGGTCGCCGTACTGGGCGCGGGCGCATCTGCGTTGGATGCTGTGGGTGCGGCGTTGGAGGCGGGCGCCCCGGAGGTTCACCTGTTCACCCGGCGTCCCGAGCTCATCGTCCAAGGACCGAAGGGCGGTGGCGGGCAGACCTTGGGCGCACGGGAGAACTTCCACCGGCGCAGCGACGCCGATCGCTGGCGCGCCAAAGCCGTCGCCGCCCGCGCAGGCCGCAGTTGCACGCTGGAGTCGGTGGAACGCGCTGCTGCCTTCCCTGGCTTCCGCGTACACCTCGCTGCGCCGTGGCACAACGCTCAGGTCGAGGACGGCAGGGTCCGGGTCGACGCTGCCGACGGCTCCCACCTGTTCGACTTCGTCATCGCCGGCACGGGGTACCAGTACGACCCGCGCACGCGACCCGAATTGCGTGAGATCGCTTCCCACGTTGCGCTCTGGGCTGATCGGTACCAACCACCCGCCGACCTGGCCGACGAGTCATTGGCACGCTTCCCCTACCTCGGGCACGGCTACGAGCTCATCGAGAAGCACCCCGGCGCGGCCCCCTGGGCCGGGCGCATCCATGTCTTCTCCGCAGCCGCCGGTCTCAGCTTCGGCATCCCAGTGGGCGACGTACAGAGCCTCGCCACCGGCATCCCCCGCCTGATCGATGCTCTAGGCAACGACCTGTACTTCGAGGACCAGCAACTCGCCGAGCCGCCGGCCCAAGCGTCGGCCCCGGCGGAGTCCCTGCGCGCGGTCTACGAGCACGCCATCTGGAACCCCGCGCTCCTACCCGCCCAAGCCTGAAGGCAGGTCAGCCAGTCGAGCCTGGCAAAATCGATGTCCCCATCACCCTGTCCTGGCGACACCTGCCCAGCGTTGGTCTGGGTACGGCAAGCCGAGGCGGTCGCGCAAGGTCGCGCCTACGGGGGCAGGCGCGAAGAGTCTGCGTTCGATCAGGATGGGGACGACGAGTCGCGCGAACCGTTCGAGGTCGATCGTCGTGTCGGCCCACATGATGGTGAAGCCGTCCGCTGCGCCGGCACGCCACCAGGACTCCAGATCGTCGGCGATCTGTTCGGGTGAGCCGATGAGGAGCCGATGACCGCCCGAGACGCCGCCGGGAGCATGCCGCACCAACTCCCGGGCGGACAGCGGTCGCTCGGCCAGAAGAGCCCGAGTGCTGAGCTGGAAGCCGACCGAGCCCGCCTCTGCAACCGGGACCTCGGGGAGGTCCTCGATCCGGATCGGATCGTCGAGGTCGCGCTCCCCCAATCCCAACGCCGCCAGGACTCCGCGCGCTAGATCGTCGATCGGCAGCGTGGCGTAGAGCTCGTCGGCACGCCACTGGGCGTCCTCATCGGTCTCGCCGACCAGGACGATGACGCCCAGAGATACCTTGACGTCATCAGGCCGGCGGCCGGCCGCGACAGCCCTCGCCCGGATGTCCTCGCGAAATGCGACTGCCTTGGCCTGCGTCTGGGCAACGGTGAAGATGACGTCCGCCAGCTCGGCACCCAGCTTGAGACCGCCTTCAGAGCCGCCTGCCTGCACCACCACCGGACGCCCTTGCGGACCGGCGGGGACAGGCAGCGGTCCAGCCACGTCGAAGAACTCTCCGTGGTGGTCGATCGGATGGATCTTGGCGGGATCGGCGTACTGCCCCGCCGCCTTGTCGGCGATGATCGCGCCGGGCTCCCAGCCATCCCACAGCCGCGTCACCACTTCGAGGAACTCGTATGCCCGGCGGTACCGCGTCTGTTTCGCAAGCGGCTCAACCAGCCCGAAGTTCGCCGCAGCTGCTGGGGCGAGCGTCGTCACCAGGTTCACGGCTGTGCGGCCCTTGGTCACGATGTCGAGCGCCTGGAACCGGCGGGCCAGGTTGTACGGCGAGTTGTAGGTGGCCGAGCTCGTGATGACCACCCCCACCCGCTCCGTCACCGCCGCTAGGTGGCCGAGCAGGATCAGCGGATCGATGCCGGTACCGGGATTGACCGCGACCTCGGGCCCGATCGCGGGTCCATCACCGAGGAAGATCGCGTCCAGCCCCACGTCGTCCGCGATCCGCGCGAGCCCACGGAAGTAGTCGATGTCGAGGTAGGCGTTCGGATCGGCCTGCGGCAGTCGCCAGGCGCTCCGGAAATGGCCAGGTGTCATCAGGGACGCCACGAGGTGCAGTGTCATCGGGTCAACTCCCGTGGTCAGAGGTTCGTAGGTAGGCGCCAGCCGAGCTCGGCAGCGATGTCCGTCGCGGCGTGGAGCAGCCGGATGTGCTCCTCCAGCGGCGGTACGCCGGGGACGAAGCTGACGAGCAGATCGGTGACATGCTCGAGCGCCGGATCGGCGGCAAGTGCGTCGGCGATGTCGCCGATGGGGCCGAGAAGCGCGTTGTCCTGTTCGAGAAACTCCTCGACGCTCAACTCGGGCAGGCCCTGCCGGGAAGCGATCCACGACTGCCAGCGGCGCGCGCCAGGCGCCACAGCGGCGACGGCGGCGGATCGATCAGGGTGCGGATAGATCGCTCGGGAGACCTGCACTCGTGGGATGGCGCCGGGGTGTGCCGACAGGTGGGCTTCGCGGAACGCCTCGATGATCTCGGCTTGGCGCTCGCGGGTCTGCTGCCGGTTGAAGGCCGTTGCCCTCGACAACTGCAGTCCGTCACCCGCGCGGCCGGCTGCCTGGGCGGACTCGATGGCGACGGCCGGATCCGACGAGGTGGCCTGCCAGAGGCGGCGGCGCAGACCGGGCGCCGGCGGATGCAGCACCTCGCCGAGGCTGTTGACCGGCTCGCCCGACAGCAACTGCTGCAGACGAGCGACAGTGCTGTCATACAGCACATGCCGGTCAGCCAGGTCCTTGCCGAAAGCCTCCCAAGCACCCGGGAACGGACCCGAGCCGACTCCGAGTTGGAGCCGGCCGCCGCTGAGTTCGTCGAGAGTCGCGGCCGCTTCGGCAACCACCAAGGGGTCTTCGAGTGGCAGGACGTACACGCCCGTGCCGAGTTCGATCCGGCTGGTGTGCTCGGCGATCGCGGCCAGCAGGATCAGCGGCGCCGAGACGTGCTCATTGCCTTGCCGGAAGTGCCGGTGGATCACCCAGCCCGCGTCGTACCCGAGATCCTCCGCGGTGCGGAACAGTTCGATTGCATCCCGGTAGGCGCGGGCGGGCGGGAGGTCGTTGTCGAGGTGCAGCAGGAAGCCCAACCGGAACGGGCGGCCGTCACCGGCGCCTGCCCCGATCAGTCCGGGCTTCTCCGCCAGCCAGTGGGCCTCGAGCGTCATGAGTTACCTTTCGCGTCGAAGAAGGAAGCGGTCGGCGCAGTGCCGTTGACGAGGAAGTCGCCGATCACCCGCGGCTTGTAGATCACTGGGTTGTGCGAGGCGAGCGTGCGCGCGTTGCGCCAGTGGCGGTCGAGGTGACTGCCTTCTCGTACGGTCGATGACCCGCCGGCGTTGAACGCGATCGTGGCGGCATCGAGCACCGCCTCGATGATCGCGACCTGGGCCGCGGAGACATCGACGAAGTTGCGGTGGTAGGCCTCGGGTGTGCCGTCGGCGTTGGCAGCTTCCAGTCCCTCGGCGGCCAGCCGAAGCAACGTGTCGGCGGTCAGCGAGCGGGCGTGCAGGGTTCCGATCACGCCGAGCACCTCCGGGTCCGTGGTGGCGTCGGTCGAGAGCGCGTGCAGG
>JAWWOY010000890.1:0-6702 GCA_033851195.1 Kribbellaceae bacterium
CAGATGTGGTACACCCTCCAGTTGCGCGACAGCGGGGCCGGCATGGGTGCCCATATCCCGAAGATCCGCGGTCTGCGTTCCTCGGGCGAGGCGGAGTCGATGCCGTCCCGCGGCTACATGTTCGACACCGAGGACCCGGAGGAGATGAAGAAGTGGAAGGGGTGGCGCAAGTGGGTCACCTTCGACGCGATCCTGCTCTTCTGGGGCATCACCATGCTGGTGACGATCTCCTTCACGGTGCTGGCGATGGCCGCGGCCAGGGAGAATCCGAACGTAGGAGCCCTGATCGAGGGTGGTGACCGGTCCGCTGCGCTGCACGCGATGTCGGAAGCCTTCTCGGCGGCCGGCAGCCCGATCCTGGGCACGCTCTTCTTCGCCTTCATCGCTCTGATCGGCCTCAACGCGACGCTCGGGTTGTTCGACTCGTTCTCGCGCGGTCAGGCGGACATGACGTACTACTTCGTGCCGGGTGCCAAGCGGTTCTCGATGTCGCGGCTGTACGCCGGGTTCCTGTGGGGCGTGATCACCTTCGGGATCCTGATCCTGTTGTTCGGGCCGGCGGACGGGCCGGCTGGGATCCTCGATATCCTGGCGTTCCTGTCCACCTTCGCGATGGGTGCGTACTGCGTTGTGTTGCTCCTGGTGAACAACAGACTGCTACCCAAACCGATCCGGCCGGGGATCGTCCGGAACCTGATCATCGGGTTCGGTGCGGTGTTCTATCTCGGCATGCTGTTCTACAGCCTGGTTCGCTTCGGCGTCGTGGTGGGCTGAGATGGCCACCACCAAGGCTCGGCAGTTGGCAGAGTTCTGCGTGCCCGCAGTCTCTGTTGGTGTCATCGCCGGCCTGGTGGCCGGTGGGTTGGCCGCTTTCGCGGGCCAACCCGCCGGCTGGGCGGTGCTCACCGGCCTCGGCCTGCTGGTTCCGCTCAGCCTGTTCGGTGCCGGCTACGCCATCCTGATCGCCTACGACCGGTTCCCTGCCGGAGTTTTCGCGCCGGCGGCGATCTACTGGCTGTTCGCCTTCCCGCTGGCACTGATGGTGCACGCCATCGTCACCGAGTGGGTGTTCATCGGAACTCCGGGGCTGCCGGAGCAGCCGCTGAAGTTCCTCGCGTTCCGGGCCCTGCTCAGCATGGGGTTCGCGATCGGCTTCCTGTGGATGCATGAGCAGGTCGGGCGCCTTTGGTGGCCGCGGATCCTGGATCACAACATCTACGCCCGCCGCTGTGTCGAGCAGTACGTCGAGCTCGCCACCGCGCTGGAGGAGCGCAAGGCAGCCACCAGGCGGGGCCGTAAGAAACCACGGCCCGCATAAGTTGGTGATGTCTCGCGGCGCCCCGTGCTCAGGTGGATCTTCTCCACCGGGCGCGGGGCGCTTGCCCGTGTCAGCTGGTACGACGCCGACGGGTGGTGCTGGGCTTCTCGGGCGTGGGCGAGGCTGTCGAGCCGGCCCGCAGCTCGTGGTACGCCTTGCGGGTGTGCTCGGTGTGCTCGCGCATGATCTGCGCGGCCTTGTCCTCGTCGCCGTCGGCGATCGCCTTGATCAGGCGGCTGTGCTCCCGCCAGGAGGCCTGGCCGCGCACCGGGGCGACGGGTGTGTAGTACCAGCGGACCCGCCGGTCGACCTGACCGGCGAAGTCGACCAGGAACCTGTTGCCGGACATCTCACTGATCAGCCCGTGCAGCTCACCGTTCGTGCGCACCGCGCCGTCGATGTCACCCTCATCGTGGAGGGCCGCACCGACCCGGCAGAGCTCCCGCAGCCTGGCCACCGAGTCCTTGTCGGCATGCCTGGCCGCGAGCCGTGCCGACTCCGACTCCAGCGCCGCGCGGGCTGCGAGCAGTTGGTCCACCTCGTCCTCGGCAGGCACGTGCACCATCGCCCCGAACCCGGGCCGCAGATCCACCCAGCCCTCGTTGTTGAGGCGCTGAAGGGCCTCTCGCACGGGCTGCCGGGATACGCCGAGGATGCCGGCCAGCTCCACCTCGACGAGGTGTCGGCCACGCTCCAGCGTGCCGTCGATGATCATCTCGGTCAGGGCCTCGTAGACCGACTCCCGCAAGGGCGTCGGCCGCTTGACGTGGCGGACACCGGCGGAGTCACCGGCGCTGGACTGCTGGCCTGCGCTGAGTGTGGTCATTTGGTCCTTCCCGAGGACATTCTCGCACTTGGTAGACAGTCTACCAAGTGCCGGTCGGTGTACCTCGACTACTGGTGCTCCGGCTCACGGAGATTTCGTCCGGAGCACCGAACGGTCGACGGGTTCAGGCGGCCGACTCCTCGACGTGCTGCTCGACCATTTCGTCGTGGTGGGTCAGGTCGATGTCGAGGTTGAGCTCCTGCTCGAGTTCCGGGGAATCCGGGAACTGCGGACGAGCGACAAGAGCGCCGAACCTGCGGGTGAAGATCATGACTTCCTTTCCTCTCTGAATCTGGCAGAGCCGCCTGGTGGTCGGCCTACTGCCTACTGCATACATTCAACCAGCGGTCTGAGCCGGTTATGCCCACATCTCACGTGATCCCGGTTACAGGCCCGGTTTCCTTGTGTTACAGGGGCGCATGGCGCGGAGTGAGCTTCGTCACCGGCCTCGTGGAACCACCCCGACGGCCCGGTACGACGCACCGGCCGCGGGTGCGATTCGGAGTACCGGCCGGGCGTGCGCTCGTCGGACGGCAGGACACCGGCGCGCGCCAGGGCGAGCCCGAGGGTGATCCTGGGGCCCGCCCTGGCGCGGATTTCTGGTGGTTCAGGACTTCGTCGAGTAGGAGTGGGCGCCGACGCCGGCGAGTGCTCCGTTGTCGACGATGAGGTACTCGTCCCGGATCGGTGTGCCGGCGAACCACGACTCGAGGATCTCCCGCGTGCCCGCGGCGTACCGGGCCTGGGCGGACAGCGACGAGCCCGAGATGTGCGGGGTCATGCCGTGGTGCGGCATGGTCCGCCACGGGTGGTCGGCGGGCGCGGGCTGCGGGTACCAGACGTCACCCGCATAGCCGGCCAACTGGCCGCTGCGCAGAGCGCGGTCGATGGCGTCGCGGTCGCAGATCTTGGCGCGGGCCGTGTTGATCAGGTAGGCGCCGCGCTTCATGGTGCCGAGCAACTTGTCGCCGAACAGGCCCTCCGTCTCCGGGTGCAGCGGGGCATTGATGGTGACGACGTCGCAGTGCGGCACCATGTCCGCGGCGTCCGGGTGGAAGGTGAGCCCGAGTTCCCGCTCGATCGACTCCGGCAGGCGGTGCCGGTCGGTGTAGTGCAGCTTCACATCGAACGGAGCCAGCCGGCGCAGTACCGCCAGGCCGATGCGCCCTGCAGCTACTGTGCCGACGTGCATCCCTTCCAGATCGTAGGAACGCGCTACGCAATCGGCGATGTTCCAGCCGCCGTCCAGCACTACCTGGTGGGAGGGCAGGTAGTTGCGCACCAGCGACAGCGTCATCATCACGACGTGCTCGGCGACGCTGATGCTGTTGCAGTAGGTCACCTCGGCGACGGTCACGCCGTGCGCGATGGCGGCGTCGAGGTCGACGTGGTCGGATCCGATGCCGGCCGTGATCGCCAGCTTCAGGTTCGGCGCCTTGGCGATCCGCTCGGGGGTCAGGTAGGCGGGCCAGAACGGTTGTGAGATGACGACATCCGTGTCGGGCAGTTCCTGGTCGAGCACCGAGTCGTCGCCCTCCTTGTCGGAGGTGACGACCAACGTGTGTCCTTGGCTTTCCAGGAATTCCCGCAGACCCAGTTCGCCGGAGACACTGCCGAGCAGGTGCCCGGGAGTGAAGTCGATACCCTTCGGTGTGGGTGTGGTCTGGCCGCCGGGGTAGCTCTCGATCTTCGGAAGATCGTCACGGGCGTAGGTGGTGGGGTATCCGTCTTCGGGGTCGTCGTACAGCACGCATAGGACCTTGGCCATGATGGACAGCTCCTCATCGATCGTGGGGTTTGTGTCCTTCACGTTCCTCGCCCCCGACGCACCTGGTCAAAGCGAAATTCTCTATCTCGGCATAGGCCGAAGCTATCAGTTTCTTCTGCTGGGGAAGGAAAATCACCGCGTCAGTAGGACATCCACCAGGCTGTCCAGGGTGCCGCGGATGCGGGCTTGCCGGGCAACGTCGAGCAAAGCCCTGGCCAGTACCGGTTCGGGGCTGCGGGCGGCGATGACCAAGCCCACCCGTGGCCCGTGGTCCGGACCCTTGAGAGGAACCACCCGCATGCCTTCGGGGACGCCGAACATGTGCAGCCAGGCGTGGGAGATGACACTGGACCACCGGCCGCCGCGGAGATGGCTGTAGAGGCCCGAGACTGTGTCGCTCTCGATCGCCGGTGTCGCCGTCGCTCCGTCGTCGGCGAAGTACCCGTCCATGATGCGGCGATTGCGCATCCGCGGCGAGAGCAGGCAGAGCGGAAGGGATGCCACCTCTGCCCAGCCGGCCACCGGTTGGTTCGCGAGCTTCCCGTCGTCGGGCGTGAGCAGCAGATAGCGTTCTTCGTACAGCGGGGTCTTTCGTACGCTGCCGAGGGTGTCGTCATCCAGATACGTGATGGCGATGTCGATCTCGAACTCGGCCAGCCGGTGCGTGATCTCACGCGAGGACAAGGAATCCAGCGTCACCCTGGCCTTTGAATGTCGCGCGCAGAAAGGTGAGGTGAGCAACGAGACGACTGGCAGGGCAGTGGGGATGGCGCCCATTCTGAGGGTGCCGGCCAGGCCGCCGCGCATCGCTGACAGTTCGTGGCGCAGCGCGTCCTGCTCAGCCAGGATCCGGTGCGCCCAGAGCAGTACTCGCTCGCCTTCGGGGGTCAGGCCCTCGAAGCGGCGCCCACGCCGGACGATCGGCACGTCCAGCTCGGTCTCGAGCTTGCGGATGGCGGCGGACAGCGACGGCTGCGAGACGAAGCAGGAGTCGGCAGCCCGTGCGAAGTGCCGCTCCCGCGCGAGAGCGACCAGGTACTCGAGCTGTCGCAGCAGCATGGCCTGTCAGCCCTGCTGCCGGGTTGCCTGGTGGAGTGCTTTGGGCGCGGCGTAGGCAGCATACCGTTTGTCTGTATACACAATCCAAGCGTACGGCGCTGCGCCCTGCCCGGGAAGGTGTGAGTCCTACTGAGTTCAGCGAATCCGTCGTACGGTCGTCAGCCTCATCCGCCGGCTGGCCGGATCAGGTCGGGCCGCTGGCCGGCGACGTTGCGATAGGCAAGGAGGACCTGTTCGGGGATGTCCACGTGATCGATGAAGTTCTGGCCCAGGGGACCGTAGCCGTCGGCGTCGTCGCGCAACCGCCGTACCTCGCCGAGCAACAGAGGTGAGCCGCTCCTTCGACCAGATCGGCGGTCCACCAGGCTTGGCGCTGACGCCCGAGGCGCCGATCCAGGGCAGGACCTAGGGCGATCCCTTTGCCAGACACACCACTAGATCGTCAGAAGCCGCTGGAAGAATGAGCGATAGCGCTGGAGGGCGGCTCGAAGGTCCTCGGTCGAAGGTTCGCCATCGGACCACTGGCGCTCGAGGTCCTGGTGCTGCTGGTCGAACGTCGATGACAGCCTCTCCAGCAGGTCACCTACCAGTGCGTCGGCGTCGGTGACCGAAGACCGAGGATCGTCGACGAAGCCCTGCTGGATGACCTCCCAGCGTGCCCTGAAGTCCACAGCTGCGTCACCCGGAACCAGCGGCTCTACCTCCGACAGATCGTGTGAGCTGTCCGCACTCGTCGTACCGTCTGCAGAGTCTGTTGCGCGAGCCGCATCCGCGGACTGGTCCGTTGAGCTCGCCGCGCGATCGGTATCCATGGATTCGTCGACCGACGTTGCTGCGCGCTCGTCGCTCAACGACTCGTTTTCGCGGGTTGTCATGACTGCTCCTTGGTGTCTGTTGGTCCTGAAGGGTGTCTCTCATCGGGGTCGCCGGGGTCCGCCAGCAGTACGAAGACCAGTCGCCGGTACGCGGTGACGGCCTGGCGGAGTTCTTCTGTGTCGGTCTGCCCCTGAGCCTGGGCAACAGCGACGCGATGCGCCTCGCGGTAGTTCTCCGCGACGTCGGGATGGTCAACCGAGATGTCGGCGGCGCGCTGGTCGAACTCGTCGACCGGGTAGCCCGATTCGCGCATCATGCGCAGCACCAGGCGATCCGCCTGCGCGACCGCGTTCCCCGGTTCGTCCACGAATCCCTGCTGCAGGGTGTTCCACTCGTCGCGGTAATGGTCGGCGGACTCGTGGGTCAGCGGCGTCACGTCGAACTCGGACCGGCGTTGTTCGCGGGCCCGAAGATCGCGCTCAGCGGCCCGCCGATCACCTGACTCCTCGATGGTGCGCCGGTACTCCGGCCCGAACCGCTGCTGCAGCTGGTTCGAGCGTCGGCGCTGGTAGAGGAACGCTGCCGCACCGGCAGCGACCACAACCACAACGACAATGATGATGACGACGACGGTGTTCACCAGACCTCCAGATCAGACTCACCAGTCCCGCGTCTTCTTGGACGTGAGCGCGAGGACCTACAGCCACCTGCAGGACAAGACGGTGCCCGGCTCGCTTGCAGATTTCTGTAACTCCCTCTCGGTACCCACGGGCTACACCTATCCCTGGCGAGTCCGGAGGCTTCGTCTGATGACCGCGCCGACTCACCTCGACGGTTTCGCGGAGTGTCAACCGCCCACCGGTCAATCAACGAAACACATCGCGCCAGCTCGGCGCCGCGCTCGATGGACTCGAC
>JAWWOY010000904.1:0-3926 GCA_033851195.1 Kribbellaceae bacterium
CGTGGAGAACGATGGTTCTCGTGCAATGTGGGAGAGCGGATGACGATTGACACAGCGACCGCGCGGCAGCGGGTGCTTGACGCGGCGGACGCGCTCTTCTACGAGCGCGGTGTCCAGGCGGTCGGCATGGATGCGATCCGGGCGGCCTCGGGTGTTTCGCTGAAGCGGCTCTACCAGTTGTACCCGGCGAAGGACCGGCTGGTCGAGGCCTATCTCGCTCGCCGCAACCTGCAATGGCGCACGATGCTGGCGGATTCGGTGGACGCGCAAGAGGATCCGCGAGAGCGAATCCTGGCCGTCTTCGACTTCCTGCACACCTGGTTCCAGCAGCGGGACTACCGGGGCTGTGCCTTCATCAACACCTTCGGCGAACTGGGCGCGATCTCGCCGAAGGTGGCGAAGCTGGCCCACGAGCACAAGGAAGGCTTCCGCCAGCTACTCACCGACCTTGCCCGGGAGGCTGGAGCGCCGGAGCCGGGCCGGCTTGCCGACCACCTGATCCTGCTCACCGAGGGCGCCATCACCACCTCCGCGATCTCCGGCTCCCCCGAACCGGCCCAGCGCGCCCGTGAGGCCGCCGTACTGCTGATGAACGCCACGCTGCGAACTGACGGCGGGTAGCTCAGCCGTCGGCCTCGGCGGCGCGGCGAACCCGGGCACGGCGCTTGCCCTCGTGCATGGCCTGGACCCGGGCGATCGGGATGGCACGCCCCTCCTCGACGAGGTCAGCGCTCAGCGATTGGGGAGCGGGCAGTTGCGCCTCCCACGGGTCGGTGTCCGCCAGCAGCCCGGGCGTTGTCCGCAGCGTGAAGTCGGAGGGCGAGACCTGGTCGATGTCGTCCCAGCCCACCGGGAACGACACGGGCGCACCCGGTCGCACGCGCGGGCTGTACGCCGCAACCACCGTCGCCCCACCGGCGCGGGTCGAGTCGACGAACACCTTGCCGCCGCGGTCCTCCCGGACGAACGCGGTCGTGGCGAGAGCAGGATCGATCCGCTCCGCCCGGGCGGCGATCGCGCGGGTCGCCGCGGCTGCGTCCTCAATCGTCGCCTGATCATCGATCGGGACATAGACGTGCACACCCTTGGCCCCGCTGGTCTTGACCGCCCCGGTCAACCCGACGTCGGCCAAAGCCTGCCGCACCAAGTGCGCGGCTTGCACGGCCAGGCCGAACGTCTCGCCCTCCGGCGGGTCGAGGTCCAGCACGAGGTGGGTGACCCGGTCCCACCGGTCGGCGCGAACCAGGGTCGGGTGATACTCGACCGCCCGCTGGTTCGCGAACCACAGCAGCGTACGGCGGTCGTCGCACAATGCGTAGGACACCTCGCGCTTCGAGGCCTCGGCCCACATCGGCACCGTCCGCACCCAGGTCGGGGTGTACTTGGGGACGTTCTTCTGCATGAAGGGCTGCTGCCCGGGACGCACCCGGATCACCGACAGCGGCCGGTCCCGAAGCTCGGGCAGGAGCCGGTCCCGGACCGCGTCGAGGTAGTCCACCAGGTCGCGCTTGGTCGCCTCCGCGCCGTCGAACAGCGGCTGATCGAGGTTGGTCAGCGGTACCCCGTCACGCGTTTCGTCCGGCTTGCTCACCATGACAGAAGGCTAGCCGCCGGAACCCCCCGAGCCGTTGAGCTCGGGGGGTTTCGTGCGACCTAGAACGTCGCCTCGGCGGTTATCTTCGTGTACTTGCCGAACTTGCCATCCGGTAGGCAGTTCATGGCCTCGGACTGCCCCGGCTCCAGGTCGGAGCTGTTGCACTGCACGTTGCCGAGCACCTCGCCAGTGGCGCTGAGGAACTTGAACTGGACGAACGCGGCGGACGTAGCGGTGCTGGTGTTCTTCACCTTGCCGGCGACCGCGAACATGCCGCCATCGTTCTTCACGCTCCAGCCAGCGAGCGTCTGGTGCTTGCCCAGCTCGAACGCCGCACCGGCCTTTACGTCCCGCGGAGCATTCTTCTTGGCGTTCGCGTCGATGGACTTCCCGACCTCGTTCGCCGCAGTGCTGACGAACGCGACGCATCCCCCTACGCCGAGGACGCACACCCCGAGGATGATCAGGATGACGTTGCGAGCCGTGTGCTTCTTCTTCGGCGGCTGCATCTGGGCATGCGGCGGCTGCGGGTAGTGCTGAGTCATGTGCCCCCCTGGGCGTGTTCGAAATCGCGGACCCCCGTGGGTCCGGCAGTGGATCATGCCCCATCCGTGACGCTCTGTCCACTTTATGTCCGGACGACTACATTCCGTCACCGACACGAGGCTAGCCGCCGGAGATGCCGAGTTCGGCTTCGGTGAGGTCCGCGGTCAGGCCGTCGGTGTCGTCGAGCCAGCCGTGCGGGAGGACGACGTGGTCCCGCGGGCTGCCCTGCCTGCCCCGCGGCGAGCCGAGTTCCTGCACCGGGAACGGCGCTTGCGGGTCGAGCTGGCTGAGCAGATTGTCCAAGGAAACAAGGGAATCGACCATGCCGAGGGCCGCCCGCAACTCGCCGCCGGCCGGAAATCCCTTCAGGTACCACGGCACGTGCTTACGGAAGTCGCGCAGGCCGCGCAGCTCCCCCATCAGCTCGGCCAGGAGATCGCCGTGTCGCCGCATCACCGAGGCGACCTCGCCCAGCGTCGGTAGGTTCAGCGCCTCGCCCCCGGCGAACGCCACCGCCAGGTCGCGGAACAACCAGGGCCGGCCAAGGCAGCCGCGCCCCACGATGACACCCGCACACCCGGTCTCGTCGACCATCCGGAGTGCGTCCGAGGCCTCCCAGATGTCGCCGTTGCCCAGCACCGGGATGCTGACGTGCTCGACCAGTTCGGCGATCTTCGTCCAGTCGGCCTGACCTGAATAAGCCTGCGCGGCGGTCCGCCCGTGCAACCCGATCGCGGCGGCGCCGGACTCCTCGGCGATCCTCCCGGCGTCGAGGTAGGTCTGGTGCTCGCTGTCGATCCCGATCCGCGTCTTCATCGTCACCGGTACGTCGTACGGGGTGGCGGCCTTGACGGCGGACTGGAGGATGGCCCCGAGCAGGTTGCGCTTCCAGGGCAGGGCCGCGCCGCCGCCCTTGCGGGTCACCTTCGGGACCGGGCAACCGAAGTTCAGGTCGATGTGCGCGACGCCGTACTGGTCGCACAGCAGCTCGACCGCGCGGCCGATGTAGACCGGGTCGACGCCGTACAGCTGGACCGAGCGGACCGTCTCGCGCTCGTCGAAGGTGAGCATGTCCAGGCTCTTCTGGTCGCCCTCGACGATGCCGCGCGACGTGATCATCTCGCAGACATACAGCCCGGCCCCCTGCTCCGCGCACAGCCGCCGGTACGCCGCGTTGGTGATGCCCGCCATCGGCGCAAGGACCACCGGGGTGTCGATCGTGAGGTTTCCCAGCTGGAGCATCAGCTCAGGCCTTGGCGACAAGGACCCGGCCGTCGCCGGAAACGTGTGCATGGTAGGGCTGGACCGCGTTCGCGACCGTGGTCACGTCGCACGCGATCCCTTGCGGATCGGTGTGCTTGACCACCGCGACTGCGTCCATCGTGCAGGTGACCTTCGAGGCGCCTGGCACCGTGCGCTGCACCGCGTCGACCACCTTGTCCTTCACGATCGCGACCGAGTCCGAGGTGAACTTGTACGTCGCCGAGTACTGCTTGGCGTCCACCGTCAGCTTGCCCGAGTAGGACTTCCCCGAGTAGGTGACGGTGCAGGTCAGCTCGTGCTGCCCGGCCTTCTCCACGTCGCCGATGCCCGCGCAGTTCACCGTGGTCGTCGCGGCCTTGCCCGCGGCGATCTGGGCCTGCTTCGAGATCGCGAACCGGATCCGCTGCGCCAGTGGTGCGTCCGAGGCGGGCGCGCCGGTGACCTTGGGCGTCGGCCACGGCTTGGACGGCGTCGGCAGCGGTGTCATCGTCGGAGTCGAGGCCGTCGGGATCGGCGCCGACGT
>JAWWOY010000912.1:0-3374 GCA_033851195.1 Kribbellaceae bacterium
CACGTGCGATCGCGTCCAGCCTTCCAAAACGTGGACGTGCCGTCAGCAGCCGACAGAGTCGATCGTTGCCACGAGCGCCGGAGGAATAGTGACCGACGCACGGCGAACCGTGGGTGGCCGAGGGCAACATCAGTGCGACCACATCGGCTGCCATGCTGCGCTTGGCGGGCCGGATCCGCCGTGCCGTGCCCGCAGCGGCACGTCACCCACGCCGATCCGGTCCAGGCTAGATCCGTCGGCGCCAGAGGCGGGACTCAGTCCTTTAAGGCGTCCTTGGCTTTCTGGGCAGCCTGCTTGAGGTCGGCCGCGGACTTCTCGGCCCGGCCTTCAGCCTGCAGGTCTTTGTTGTCGGTCGCGTCGCCGGTCTTCTCCTTGACCTTGCCCTTGGCTTCTTTGGCGATGTTCTTGATCTTGTCTCCGGCACCCATGGTTTCCTCCTCTGTTGTTCCGGATCTAACCCCATCCCGGTGCCCACCCCTGGTGTGACGTATGCGTAGCCCGGCCTGAAACTGTCCGGTATGCGCTCTTGTAATCGTTTACGTAACCGATTACAAAGGAGCTCCCGTTGGTCGTAGAGCGCTCTGGAGACCGCCGATGAGGACGAAACTTCCGGTGGTCGCCGTCAGCCTTCAGTTGCTTGGCCAGCTCGTTGCGGGTGGCAATGAAGTCGGCGGCCGGCGCCGCATAAAGCTGATTCGCCGCTTCGTCGAAGTCCACCATGTTGTACGACGCTACCGTGAGCTCAGGAACTCCTGCAGGCTCCGGACCAGTTCACCGGGCGCTTGTTCGGCGATGTGGTGGGTGGAGTCGATCCCGTGGCCGGTGATCTGCGGGCACCACGGCCGCCAGACCTCGAGCGGATCGCCGTAAAGCAGCTCCATGTCGTCGTGGATGGACCACAGCATCATCATCGGGCAGCTGATCTGCCGGCCGGCCGCGCGGTCGTCCTCATCGGCCTGGCGGTCCGGGCCGAGGCCGGCGCGGTAGTCCTCGACCATCGCGTGCACCGTCGCCGGGTTGCGGATCGCGGCCAGGAAATCGGCGTGGTTCTCCGGTCCGAGCCGATCCGGCGAGTTCGTGGTCCACGCTTCGTACCAAGTCTCAGGGTCCGCACAGATGATCCGCTCGGCCGGCTTCGCAGTCTGGCCGAAGAAGAACCAGTGCCACCACAGCGAGGCGAACCGCGCTCCACACCGCTCCAGCGCCTCGACCACGGGTACCCCGTCCATCACGACCAGCCGGTCAACGGCGTCAGGGTGGTCCAGCGCGGTTCGGTAGGCGACCTGCGAGCCGCGGTCGTGGCCCACGACGGCGAACCGTTGGTGGCCGAGGGCAAGCATCAGTGCGACCACGTCGGCTGCCATGCTGCGCTTCGAGTACGGCGTGTGGTCATCCGAGCTGGCGGGCTTACCGGATTCGCCGTAGCCGCGAAGGTCGGGGCAGACCACAGTGTGACCGCCCTCCGCCAGAGCAGGCGCGACCTGGTACCAGGTCGTGTGGGTGCGTGGGTGGCCGTGCAGCAACACGACTGGCGGCCCCGATCCGCCATGCCGTACCCGCAGGGTCACATCTCCCACGTCGATCTGGTGCAGGGTAAATCCGTCGAACACCAGCGCTCCTTCCGCTCCGAGAACCGCCCCAGTACCCGAGGGCAGACAAGCGAACCCCCATCAGGCCGACCAGCCGATGAGGGTTCGGGTTCGGGCGGAACGCCAGAGGCGGTACTCAGTCTTTGAACGCGTCCTTGGCTTTCTCGGCGCCTTGCTTGAGGTCGGCTGCGGACTTCTCGGCCTGGCCTTCGGCCTGCAGGTCTTTGTTGTCGGTCGCGTCGCCGGTCTTCTCCTTGGCCTTGCCCTTGGCCTCCTTGGCGGCGTTCTTGATCTTGTCTCCGGCACCCATGGTTTCTCCTCTGTTGTTCCGGATCTGATGCCATCCCGGTGCCCACCGGTGGTCTGACGTATGCAGGCCTGAATCTGTCCGGCTGCTACCTTCGGCCCGGCCCGGTAAGCAGCAGTACGCCGGCGTCGGTCGAGCCGGGCAGCATCACCACTGATGGCTTCCAGTCGCCCACCCTGAGTGAGAGCTTCGACGGCGAGGGCACCGAGCACTGAGAGTGAGTTTGCGGATCGGGGGTACCCGACCACCGGGAAGGAGGTCCAGTGCGCCTGCGACGCAGCCAGCCGGACCGCGCCGGGATCTCCCGGCGTCGTCGCGGCAGCGGGTTCAGCTATCTCGATGCCGAGGGCAAGGTCATCGACGATCGCGTGGAGGTCGAGCGGCTGCGCACCCTTGCTGTGCCGCCTGCTTGGCGGGATGTCTGGATCTGCCCCTACCCGAACGGCCATATCCAGGCCGTAGGTACCGATGAGGCCGGGCGCCGCCAGTACCTCTACCACGACGAGTGGCGGATCGCTCAGGATGCCGACAAACACGATCGGGTACGACGACTCGCTCGCCGCCTGCAGGATTTCCGCACCGCGGTGGACCAGGATCTCTGCGCCAAGGGCCTGGGCAGGAACCGCGTCCTCGCGGCGGCTTTGCGGATGCTCGACCACGGGGTCTTCCGCACCGGCAACACCCAGTACGCCGAGGAGTACGGCAGCCGGGGTGCAGCCACCCTGCTCCGCCGGGACGTCTCCGTCCGCAGAGGCCTGCTGGTGTTCGACTTCACCGCCAAGGGTGGCGTGCACCGGACGATCGAGCTGACGGACGAGCGCCTCGGCGCGGCGGTGAGTGCACTCAAGCGCAGCCGGCCCGACAGTCCGCTGCTGCTGGTACACCACGAGAAGGACGGCTGGCACGAGATCGACGCAGGCGTGATCAACGAGCGATTCCAGGAACTCGTCGGCGCCGGCTACACCGTGAAGGACCTGCGCACCTGGAACGCCACTCTGCATGCCGCCGTCGCCCTGTCCCACACCGAGCCGCCGACGACGAAGCGAGCAGCGAGAGCCTCGGTCAAAGCCGTGCTGGCCGAAGTATCGGACCACTTGGGCAACACCCCGACGGTGGCGCGGAACTCGTACGTGGACCCGCGGGTGATCGACCAGTTCGAGCGCGGCCGGACCATCGAGCGGGCGATCCGCCGCGCCGGTTCGGACGACCTGGGCCGCCCCGACGTACGGGCCGCGCTGGAGCGTTCCGTCGTACGGCTGCTCTCCGACGCCGGCTGACTGGCTCCGCGCCGGCCGCGCTGCATGTCCAGCGATCGCTGCATGTCCAGCCATCAAAGGGGTACCGGGCAAACCGAGGAAAGGAGACCGCGATGCCGCAGGGATCGAACAAGAAGCGTGAACGGCAGTACGAGCACATCAAGGAAGGGCTGAAGAAGCGCGGGCGCAGCGAGGACACCGCGGAGGAGATCGCGGCTCGCA
>JAWWOY010000603.1:0-2811 GCA_033851195.1 Kribbellaceae bacterium
ACCTGGACATCTTCGACCGGACCCACTTGGTCAGCTCCTCTGCTGGCTCCACCACGCGCGATCGCCGGACCCAGGAGACCTACGCCGGCCGCGCGAGCTGGATCTACAACGTGCCGCGGGACCAGCGTCACGCCACCGGCACCCAGACCGTCAGCTACCGTGCGACCGGCAACGGCTGCTACGACCACACCTTGACCGCGGTGAACGGCTACTACACTAGGGACTTTACCGGGACTTCTACCGCTGCTGAAGAACCTCAGCGATCTGTACGGCGTTGAGGGCCGCACCCTTGCGGAGGTTGTCGTTCGAGACGAACAGCACCAGGCCGCGCCCGCCCGGCACCGACTGATCCACCCGGATCCGCCCGACGTACGACGGGTCGTTGCCGGCCGCCCCCAACGGCGTCGGCAGCTCGGCCAGTTCGACCCCGGGCGCCGCGGCGAGGAGCTCCGTCGCGCGCTCGGGCGACAGCGGCTCCGCGAATTCCGCGTGGATGCTCAGCGAGTGCCCGGTGAAGACCGGCACCCGGACACAGGTCCCTGCCACCAGCAGGTCCGGGATGTGCAGGATCTTGCGGCTTTCGTTCCGGAGCTTCTGCTCCTCATCGGTCTCACCGGTGCCGTCGGCGACGATCGAGCCGGCCAGCGGCAGCACGTTGAACGCGATCGGCCCTGCATAGACGCTCGGCTCCGGTAACTCGATCCCGTCCGTCCCCAGCGCCAGCCGCCCGGCACCCTCCACCAGCGCGCGGGTCTGATCCTCCAGCTCCCGTACGCCGACGCCACCCGAGCCGGACACCGCCTGGTACGTCGAGACGACCAGCCGGGTCAACCGTGCCTCGCGGTGCAGCGGAGCCAGCACCGGCATCGCGGCCATCGTCGTACAGTTCGGATTCGCCACGATGCCCTTGGGCAGGTGATCCAGGTCCTCCGGGTTCACCTCGGCGACGACCAGCGGGACCTCCGGGTCCATCCGCCAGCCCGACGAGTTGTCGATCACGACGGCACCCGCGGCCACGACCTTCGGCGCGTACTCCCTGGAGGCCGTCTTCCCATTGGAGAACAACGCCAGCTCGAGCCCGGAGAAGTCAGCCGTAGCCGAGTCCTCGACGGTGATCTTCTCGTCCCCGAACGGCAACTGGCTCCCCGCCGACCGGGCCGAGGCGAAGTACCGCACCTGATCCACCCCGAACTCGCGCTCGACGAGCAACCGGCGCATCACGCCGCCAACCTGACCTGTGGCCCCGAACACTCCAACTCGCATACGCCGAGGCTAGTGCTTCCCTGTTCACTTCCCGGCGGAGTCCGCCATCCGAACACGCGTAACTACAGGTCGGAGGCCAGGGTGCCGCCGTTGGCTACGTCGGACTTCTCGATCTCGGTGAAGACGATCCGGACGGCCTCGCGCTTGGCGCCGAGGATGGCGATCGCCGAGTCGGTCACCGCGGCGACGAACTCGCGGCGCTGGTCGAGGGTGCGGCCGGACAGCAGTTCGACGGTGATGTTGGGCATAGGTTCGGGCTCCTCAGCAAAGTAACGATGCAGGCTTTTGTTCAGTAAGCGGACCTGATGGTTCTGCTTGTGGAACAGTCTCCCAGCATGGATCCGACGGCGGCTGCGGCTATCTCGAGCCCGAAGCTCAGTAACTAGCCGCTGCCGTCTGGTCCAGCTGAGCTGCGCGGCGAGCGGCGGCCCAGCGCACCACCGGCACGAAGAGCACCCCGATCACGGCGAACCAGATACCCAGAATGATCCAGCCCGGTACGCCAAGTCCGAGGGGCAGCAAAGCCAGCACTGTGGGCGCGACCATCGTGCTGATCGACACGCTGGTGTTCCAGACGCCTTGGTACTGCCCCTGAGCCGAATCCAACGCCAGATCGAAACCGAGCAGGAACGAGCCGGACGACTGTAGCAACTCCCCGATCACCTGCACCAGCGTGCCCACCGCCAGGAGCACCACGGCTGTCACCACTCCACCACCCGAGGCCGCGGCGAACAACACCATCGATGCCATCAGCAACAATCCAGCCGTGCGAGTGGCGCGTGCTGCCGAAGTCGGGTCGGCGATGCCTCGGCTGGATCGCACCTGGAAGAGCGAGATCACCACGCAGTTGAGCCCCAGCACCAGCGCGACCGTCCAGCGCGGCGCCTCGGTGTGATCGACCACCCAGAGCGGGATCGCCACCTCCATGACGGCGTAGTGGATCGACATGCCGGCGTTGAGCGCCGCGACGGCGAGGTAACCACGATCTCTCAGTGCGATCCAGACCGGTCCGTCCCCGGCCTTCGGCTGCGGTTCCACTCGCGGCACCGCGAGCATGATCAGTCCTGCGATGATGCTCAGCCCGGAGTCCAGTACGAACATCGACCGGTACGCCGTCGCCGTGTCGAAGTGCAGCGCCAGCGCACCGATACCGGCACCGAACATGATCCCGATATTGGTCACAGCGCGGAGGTAGGCCCGGGCGGCAACCCGCCCGGTCGCGCCCTGGGTGACGGCCGCGATCAGCGCGGATCTCACGGCACCCGCGCCGCGATCGATCACCGTCACCACGACGGCCACGGCGAGGAACTGCCAGAACGTGTCTACGAGCAGATAGAGCAGCGAAAGGCCGGCGACGAGCAGGCTCATCAGGACGAACAGGGTGCGTGGTCCGCGCCGGTCGGCCAGGTGTCCCATCGGCACCGCCGACAGCAGCCCGAACAGGCCGGCGATGGTCAGGCCGAGACCGATCTGGGCAACTGACAATCCGACGATCCGGTTGAAGTAGAGCACGCTGACGGTCATCAGCAGGCCGTTGCCGATCCGGCT
>JAWWOY010000924.1:0-6291 GCA_033851195.1 Kribbellaceae bacterium
GGTGCTGTTCGCCCGCGCAGCCGGACTCCGACCTGAGCCGTCGCCGGTTCCTGTTCGTCGGTGCCGCCGGGGTCGGGGCGGCGATGATCCCCGCTGAGGCCGTCGCCGCCGGCGTACGGCCTGAGAACGTGGTGATGGTTCCGGCAAACAAGGGCTTGACCGCCGAGGTGGTTCAGGCTTTGGCCGATCGTGGAACGCCGACCGAGTACACCGGTGCGGCCCTGGCGCGCATCGGTATGCCGGTCGGCGGCGCCTGCTGCGGGCAGGTCTACCTCGCGGGCGACGGTCGGCTCTGGGCGTGGGACATTCTCAACCCGGGCTCCTATCCGCTCGGTGGTGCCGATGGCGGCGGGCCGCACTACGCCAGCCCGTTGAGCGCGACGGCTCCGTTCAAGCAGGGCTTCGTGTTGCGTACCGAAGCGGGCGGCACCGTGAAGACCCGGGCGCTGGACTCCACCGGATTCAGCAACGTCCGCTTCGTCGGCCGCTATCCGATCGGGACGGTGACGTACCAGGCGCCGGACTCGCCGGTCGAGGTCACTTTGGACGCGTTCAGCCCGTTCATCCCACTGGCGACGGATGACTCGACGCTGCCGGTGATCGTGATGTCCTACACGCTGCGCAACACATCCACCGGTTCGGTGCAGGCCAGCCTGGCAGGCTTCACCGAGAACCCGGTCTGCTCTCTGAGCGCCACCCAGCAGCCGACTCGGTTGCTCAGCGCAACTTTCTCGGGCAAGGGCGTCGAGTTCTCGGCTGCGGATCCACTGGTCGGTCGGCCAGACGTCCCGTACGAGGACTGGGAGCGGGACACCTACGCTCCGTGGACCACGACCGGTACGGCGTTCGGCGCGGGCCCGGTGGTTGCGTCGACGGTGCCGGAGCTGATGAAGCGTTTCGACGGGCCGGCGCAGCACTTGCTGAACTGCAGCGGCACCCGGCTCGTCACGTCGTACAACTATCGCGGCGGCGTCGTCGACCCGGACACCTCCACCGGCACGCTGACGAGTCCGGAGTTCACCATCAGCAGGCGGTACGTCGCGGTTGCGCTGGGCGGCGGCAACCACTCCGGCGGATGCTGCGTGAACGTGCTGGTCGACGGCCTGGTGGTGGCAACGGCGACGGGCGCGGACGACGAGCGGGTGATGGTGCGGTTGCTCGATGTCGGTGCGTACGAAGGGCGGATCGCCCGGATCCAGTTGGTAGACAACCAGACCGGTGCGTGGGGTCACGTGAACTGCGACGGGATCACCTTCACCGACCGGGACGACGTGATTTTCGAGGACTGGGAGAAGGACGACTTCGCCGGCTGGACAGTGACGGGCAACGCGTTCGGCGCCGGTCCGGTGCGCCCGCAGGACGCCCCGGCGGACGTCCGCCGGTTCGGTGATCTGAACATCTCCGGCACCCGCTACGTCACGTCGTACAACTGGCGGGCGGGTGGCAATTTCGACAGCTATACCGGGCGTTTGACCAGCGCGCCGTTCCGGATCACGCGGCGGTATGTGTCGGTGCCGATCGGCGGCGGAGACCATGCCGGCACGACGTGCGTGAACGTGGTGGTCGACGGTGTGGTCGTCGCCACTGCCACCAGTCGGAACAGCGAGCCGCTGATCGCGCAGGCGCTGGACGTCGGCGGCTGGGAAGGACGGACCGCCCAGATCGAGATCGTCGACAACGACACCGGCCCTTGGGGCCACCTAAGCTGCGATGCGATCAGCTTCACAGACGCGCCCGACATCGTCTTCGAGGAGTGGGACAGGACCTCGTTCGCGCCCTGGACCGGCACCGGTACGGCGTTCGGAACGGGCCCGGTCACTCCGGCCGACCTGCCGACGTTTTTCAAGCGCCCGTTCGGCGAGATCACCGATCTGAACGTGTCCGGCGCGCGCTTCGTCACCTCGTACAACTGGCGGGTCGGTGACTCCGACACCGCGACGGGCACGCTGACAAGTCCGGAGTTCACCATCAGCCGTAAGTACGTCACCGCCTGGGTCGGCGGCGGTAACCACCCGGGCCAGACCTGCTTCAACGTGCTGGTCGACGGTCAGGTCGTAGCGAGCCGCACCGGCCAGGACATCGAGCCGATGCAGGGCATCTCGATGGACGTCAGTCGGTACGCCGGACGCAAAGCGCGCGTGCAACTCGTCGACCAGCGGAGCGATGGCTGGGGTCATCTGAACTGCGACCGGATCATCTTCAGCAACCGGCCGGTGCGGAACCTCCCGTTGTCCGGGCTCACCGACAACGGCACGTTCGCCCTTGCTGCGCTGGATCCTGGAGCAGTGGTGCGGCCGTCGATCGCCGACTGGTCCACGCCGGCAGCGGTGCTGGATTCAGCCGCCGGCCCGGCCGAGGTGAACGGCCTCCAGCCGATGGCAGGCGCAGTCACAGTCTCTGCGACCCTCGCGCCGGGAGAGACCCGCACGGTCAGATTCGCGCTGGCCTGGTACTTCCCGCGCCCGGCCGCGAGTGTGACGAACGGCCTGCAGGGCGGGGCGAATCTCCGGCACCACTACGCCACTCGCTTCGCCGCGGCCCGAGACGTGGTCAGCCACCTGAGCACCAACTTGGACCGGCTGGAAGGTGGTACCCGATCCTGGGTGCAGACCTTCTACGGCGACTCGACGCTGCCGTACTGGTTCTGCGAGCGGACGTTGGCCAACGCATCGACCCTCGCCACCAACACCTGCTACCGGTTCGACAACGGCCGCTTCTACGGGTTCGAGGGCATCTACTGCTGTGTCGGCACCTGCCAGCACGTCTGGAACTACGCGCAGAGCGTGGCGCGGCTCTTCCCCGACCTCGAGCGTGACACCCGCGAGCGGGTTGATCTCGGTCTCGCGTTCCGCGCCAGCGGGGAGATGCAGAACCGCGGCGAAGGGGAGAGCTCCTTCGCCGACGGGCATTGCGGGACCATCCTGCGGATTTATCGCGAACACCAGATGGCTCCGGACTCAGCTTTCCTAACCCGGGTCTGGCCGAAGGTCCGCACCTCGGTGAACTATCTGATTGGCGTCCGCGATGTCGACTCCGACGGCATCTTCGAGGGCAGCCAGTGGAACACCCTGGACACCGAATGGTTCGGCGAGGTGCCCTGGATCTCAGGCCTGTACGTCGCGGCGCTGCGAGCGGCCGGGGCGATGGCTGCCGAGCTGGGTGACACCACCTCTGCCGACAAGTACCAGTTGCTCGCCGACCGCGGCTCGGCGTACCTGGCGAACTCCTTGTGGAACGCGTCTTACGGGTACTTCGAACAGAAGGTCGACCCGGCTCATGCGGCCAAGATGAACTCCAACCGCGGCTGTTACATCGACCAGATGTACGGCCAGGCGTACGCCGCCCAGCTGGGACTGCCGCGGGTCTTCCCGGCCGACAAGTCGAAGGTTGCCCTCGGCAATATATTCCGGAACAACTTCCTGCCGGACTCTTCGTCGTACAGCAGGATCTCCGGCATTCCGGGGGGCCGGGTGTACTCCGTCGCGGGTGAGGCGGGCACGGTGATGTGCAGCTGGAAGTTCGGCGGCGCGAACCAGGTCGGCACGGATTGGGCGGTGTTCTACTTCAACGAGGTGTGGAGCGGGCAGGAGTACCAGTTGGCCGCGCAGCTGTTCTCTGAGGGCCTGACCACCGAGGGGCTTGCGGTCACCAAGGCAGTGCATGACCGCTACTCGGCGACCAAGCGCAACCCGTACAACGAGGTCGAGTGCAGCGACCACTACGCCCGGGCGATGATGAGCCACGGCGTCTACCTCGCGGCCTGCGGGTACGAGCACCACGGGCCGAAGGGACACCTCGGCTTCGCGCCGAGGCTGTCGCCGGAGGACTTCCGGGCCGCGTTCACGGCGGCCGAGGGCTGGGGGTCGTACCGGCAGACCAGGGCGGCAGGGAAGCAGACGGCGACGGTCGAGCTGCGGCACGGGCAACTGACGCTCCGCACCTTCAGCCAGCAGATCACCGGTACGCCGACCACCGTCACCGTGGCAGTCGCCGGGACGAATCGCCCGGCGACACTCGCGGTGACCGGCGACCGAGCGGTCGTCACCCTGACCAGCCCGGTCGTCGTCACTACCGGTCAAACGATGGAGGTCACGATCGGCTGATTGCCTGAATCACCCGCCGGCTTGACGGCCCAGAAGTAGTTGCGGGTGCCCGGTAGCGGGTTGCCTTGCCGATAGCGTGTTAGAACCAGCTATCGGTGCAACAACCCGCTATCGGGGAGCGCGGGGGGACCGGCTTGGTCAGGCGGGGCGGCGGCGGATCTTGTTGCCGAGCCAGACGATCGGGTCGTACTTGCGGTCCGCGACCCGTTCCTTCATCGGGATGAGGGCGTTGTCGGTGATCTTGATGTGTTCCGGGCAGACCTCGGTGCAGCACTTGGTGATGTTGCAGAAGCCGAGGCCGTGTTCCTCCTGGGCCGCCTTCTGGCGGTCGGCGGAGTCGAGCGGGTGCATGTCCAACTCGGCGATCCGCATCAGGAAGCGCGGACCGGAGAAGGACTGCTTGTTCTCCTCGTGGTCGCGGATCACGTGGCAGGTGTCCTGGCACAGGAAGCACTCGATGCACTTGCGGAACTCCTGCGAGCGCTCCACGTCGGCCTGTTGCATCCGGTACTCGCCCGGCTTGAGGTCCGCCGGCGGTGCGAAGGCCGGTACCTCACGCGCCTTCTGGTAGTTGAACGACACGTCGGTGACGAGGTCGCGCACCACCGGGAAGGTCCGCATCGGCGTGACCGTGATGGTCTCGTCCTCGGTGAAGGTGCTCATCCGGGTCATGCAGAGCAGCCGCGGCATGCCGTTGATCTCGGCGCTGCAGGAGCCGCACTTGCCGGCCTTGCAGTTCCACCGGACCGCGAGGTCGCCGGCCTGGGTGGCCTGCAGCCGGTGAATGATGTCGAGGACAACCTCACCCTCGTTGACCTCGACTTCGTAGTCGACGAGGTCGCCGCTCTGGTCGTCCCCGCGCCAGACCCTGAACTTGCCTTGGTAACTCATTGCCGTCCTCGCTTCGCTCCGGGCGTCAATGAGCCGGGCTCGCTGTCCTTGTTGGTTCGTTCGCGCTGCTCTCTCACGCTAGCTCTTCCAGCTCTTCCTCGGTGAAGTACTTCTCCAACTCGGACCGGTCGAACAGCTCGAGCAGGTCGGGCCGCATCGGGATCTGGTCTTTCACGGTCACCTTGACGCTGTCGCCCTCGAGGGCGCAGACCAGCAGCTTTTGCCGCCAGTTCGGGTCCATCTTCGGGTAGTCGTCGCGGGTGTGGCCGCCGCGCGACTCGGTCCGTATCAGTGCCGCCTTCGCGACGCACTCGGAGACGGTGAGCATGTTGCGCAGGTCCAGCGCCAGGTGCCAGCCTGGGTTGAACTGCCGGTGGCCCTCGACGCCGGAGTTCTCGGCGCGCTCACGCAGCGTGGCGAGGCGCTTCAGGGCCTGCTCGATCTCGTCCTCGCGGCGGATGATGCCGACCAGGTCGTTCATCGTCTGCTGCAGGTCGGTGTGCACGGTGTACGGGTTCTCGCCGCTGACGTTGTCGAACGGCTGGAGCGCCACCGCAGCCGCCGCGTCCACCTGCGCCTGGTCGACGGCCGGCCGCTTGTCGCCCAGCTTGTCGATGTACGACGCTGCTCCCAGCCCAGCGCGTCGTCCGAACACCAACAGGTCGGACAGCGAGTTGCCGCCGAGGCGGTTGGAGCCGTGCATGCCACCGGATACCTCACCGGCGGCGAACAAGCCCGGCACCCGCGACTGGCCGGTGTCCGGGTCGACCTCCACGCCGCCCATCACGTAGTGGCAGGTCGGGCCGACCTCCATCGGCTCGGCCGTGATGTCGACGTCGGCCAGCTCCTTGAACTGGTGGTGCATGGCCGGCAGTTTCTTGATGATGACGTCGGCCGGCAGCCGCTTGGACACGTCCAGGAAGACACCGCCGTGCGGGGATCCGCGGCCGGCCTTGACCTCGGCGTTGATTGCCCGGGCCACCTCGTCTCGAGGCAGCAGCTCCGGCGGCCGCTTGTTGTTCGCCTGGTCCTCGTACCAGCGGTCGCCCTCCTCCTCGGTGGTGGCGTACTGGGCCTTGAACACGTCCGGGATGTAGTCGAACATGAACCGCTTGCCCTCGGAGTTCGTCAGTACCCCGCCGTCACCCCGGACGGACTCGGTGACCAGGATGCCCTTCACCGACGGTGGCCAGACCATGCCGGTGGGGTGGAACTGGACGAACTCCATGTTGATCAGCGTCGCGCCCGCGCGCATCGCCAGGGCGTGCCCGTCGCCGGTGTACTCCCACGAGTTCGA
>JAWWOY010000929.1:0-6982 GCA_033851195.1 Kribbellaceae bacterium
TCGACTACTGGGTCGGCGAGAACGTGGACGACCCGACCGGTGAGGTGGCGGCCGGCCTGGAGCGCGCCAATGCCGCGGCTGCCCCGACGGTCCGGCTGGAGTCGGTCGACGCGGCGTACTGGACGCAGATCGGCGACCGCAAGTACCTGCGCTGGGTGCTGCCGCACGCCGAGGACACCCTGCTGGACGCGCTGGCCCGGCTGCACGCCGCGGGTTCGTCGGCGCTGAGCGAGGGGACGCGGCTGATCGGCTCGTTCCGGGCTCTCGGCGTCCTCGCGCCGGTCTGGGAACTACCGGCCGACGCCGAGGCCGCGGACCTGGAGAAGCCGGCCGCGGAGTTCGCGGTGGCGCTCGACAAGGCCTTGGCCACCGAGGCGCCGCTGACCACCGAGGAGCGGGCCGCTCGGGCCGGCCTGGCGAACCGCCAGTTGACCATTCGGTAATGATCGAGGGCCCGCGCTCAGCGCGGGCCCTCGGACAGAGCAAGTGGACGGCCCAAGTCCTGCTGACGGGGGAGCAACAGGGCTTGGGCCTAGGCATGAACAGTACTCACATCTGGGCGTCGCAACAACCCCTGTTTTTACTCCGCGTGTTGCAAGGTTTACTCGCTCTGTCAAGTACTTGTCGCGAGTGGCTCGCGGAGGATCGGACAGGACATGCAGCGCGGTCCGCCACGACCCGAGCCGAGCTCTGATCCGGAGATCCGGATGACCTCGATGCCGGACTGCTCGAGCCGCGCGTTGGTCTCCACGGTCCGCTCATACGCGATGCAGACCCGCGGCGCCAGCGCCAAGGTGTTGTTGCCGTCGTCCCACTGCTCGCGCTCGGCGGTGACCGGGTCCAATCCGGTGTCGATCCTTCTGAGGGTGTCGATGCCGAGCGCCTTGGCCGCTGCCACCAGGAACGGCTCGGACTCGGACACGTGCAGCTCTTCGCCGTCCGTGGTGACAGCCAGCGCGCGCATCTCCTCGGCCATGTTCGGGTACATCAGCACGGCGTCGACGTCGACCATCGTGCAGACCGTGTCCAGGTGCATGGTGGCCCGCTGCTGGGCGATCGGTACGGCGAGCACGGTGTGCGCCAGATCTTTCGCGAACACCCTCCGGGCCAGCCGTTCCACTCCGGCGGGTGTGGTCCGCTCGCCGACTCCCACCGCCAGTACGCCGGGCCCGAGTGCGAGCACATCCCCACCCTCGACGTGCTCCAAGTGATGGTCGTACACGTGATCCACGCCGGCGAACCGCGGGTGATACCGGTAGATCAGCTCGGTCAGTTGCGTCTCCCGGGCTCGCGCCGGCATCGCCAGCGAGGTGACCGCGACCGAGTTGTGGATCCAGACGCTGGAGTCCCGCGTGAACAACAGGTTCGGCAGCGGATCGATCAGGAAGTCCTCGTGCGCCAGCAGTGACGTAACCAGCCCACCCACCCGGACCTCGTCATTCCGTAGGCCGGACATCAGCGCCTCGGCGAGCTGAGCCGGAGCCAGCGAGCGGAGCTGGGCGCCCAGATACTCGCGCAACGTGTCCCCCAACCGCAGGTCCTCGGTAGCCCCCGCGACCGCGACTGCCCGAGCCCGGGGATCGCCAAGCGCCTCCGTCAGTAGTTGGCCGAGGTACAGCACCTCCACGCCCCGATCCCTGAGGGTCTGCGCGAACGCGTCGTGCTCCTCCTGCGCCCGCCCGACCCACGGAATCCCGTCGAACAGAAGTTTGTCGTTGTTCCGTGGGGTCAGTCGTCGCAATTCGTTCCCCGGCCGGTGCAGCATCACCGTCCGCAGCGGCCCGACCTCACTGTCGACGCCATACGCCTCTGCCACGCCACTGTCCTTTCATCCGCCCGGGACCAGCCACAGCCGTCCCCCCAAGCTACGGCAGCCTCGCCCACCCCAACCAAATCTGTCTGATTGTCCGACAATCTTAGGCCATCGGCCGATCGCCGCCTCCATGCGGGCGACAGCCGCCACCTGGCCGTGAAGGCCTCCTGCTAAGAACCGGTCCAGCACGCTTCAAAGAACCGGTCCAGCACGCCTACGGCATCCGCCATCGGTTCCCGCCCTCTCCGGGCGCCGCACCTCCAAGTTCCCGCTCCAAGACGCCGGGTCTTCCCACATCCCGTCTCGACGCGCCGAGCGCCTTCGCACATCCCGCTCCGACAGGCCGTATTTCCACGAGTCCCCGCCTCAACACGCCGGTACGACTGGGGTAAATCCGGCGTGTCGGAATGGGATGTGCGAAGGCGCTCGGCGCGTCGAGACGGGATGTTGGCCTACACGTCACGGCTTGCAGAAGTGCGCGGAAGGCAAAGGTGGCAAAGGTGGCACTGCCTGTGGATCACAAGGCTCCCTCTGTGGATAGTCAGAGAGAGTTTTCCACAGGAAATGAGGTCGTCGGTCCTCACAACGAGTTTCGCTGTTCCTTCTTTGGCATGAACGAATCAGACCTCGATCGCCGGGCCGAGCGCCGCGGCGGCATCTTGACCAGAGCCGACCTCGATCGTGCCGGCTTCAGCACCGGTGGTGTGCAGCGAGCCGTGTCAGCCGGTCGGATCGTGCGGCTCCGGCACGGCGCATTCACCACCGACCAGTTCTTGGCAGGCGCGATGGATGATCCGTGGAGCCTGCATGCGCTCCAGACAAGGGCAGCCTTGTCGGCGGCGGGTGAGCTGGCAGTCGCATCCGAAGCGTCGGCGGCCGCCTTGCATGGGATCGACATGTTCGGTCAACCGCCGAGACTGCCGATCCTCACGCGGCCGGTGGAGTTGAGTCTCAAGGGCCGGGTCTCCTCGACGACCCGTGCCCGGGCAGCACGACTGCCGGAGTCGCAACTGACCGCCTTGCTCGGGTGGCCGGTCACGACCATCGCTCGAACGGTCGTGGACATCGGACGCCGGCAGGACGAGCGTTGCGTGGTGGTCGCAGGCGACTCGGCACTCCGGAGCGGCCTGCCGCCCGAGGAACTCGAGGATGTGCTGGCCGCCTGCGCGCGAGCCCCGGGAATCCGGCGCGCTCGTGAGACTCTGGCCTTTTGTGACGGGCGAGCGGAGAGCCCGCTGGAGTCCCTGGCCCGGCTCGCGATGGAGCGTGGTGGGCTGCCGGTGCCGGAGTTGCAGTACCCCATCGGCCCTTTCCGAGTGGACTTCTGCTGGCCACTGGCTCGCTTGGTACTGGAGGTCGACGGCCGTCAGAAGTACCAGAATGCCGACGATCTGTTCAATGAGAAGCGTCGCGAGGACTGGCTCCGGGCACAGGGCTACCTGGTCGTCCGCGCAACCTGGGCGGATGTCGTCTATGAGTCGGCCGCCTTCTGCCGGAAGGTCTCCCGCCCTCTCCTATCCGCAGCCGCCTAACCCCGCCAAACCGTCCGCAGCTCCCTCGACCTCCCGCTCCAACGCGCCGGGATCTCGCCACCTCCCGTGCAGACAGGCCGCGTGGACTCAATCCCGACGGTGCGTTGAGGCGGTGAGTCCGGCAATCGCGGAGCGTTGACGCGGGGAGTGGGCCGGGTTGTGGATGGGAGGGCTGGCGCCATTCGAAAGGAGGAGATATGCACAGGGGAGCAGATGGGAGGGGTGGGGTCGGCTGATGAGCAACTAGGCTGCGGTGTTGTGCCGGCTACCGATCTGCCTTCCGTCGAGCCCGTCGAGCCCGTCGAGGGCGGGGCTGCTGTCCGCGGTGTCGCCTGTGTGATCCCGGCGAAGGACGAGGCCGAGCGGATCGCGGCGACAGTGGACGCGGCGCACAAGATCGCCGGTGTGGACCTGGTCTTGGTCGTCGACGACGGCTCGACCGACGGTACGGCGCAAGCAGCCGAGCAGGCCGGCGCGATCGTCGTACGGCATCAGCAGAACAGGGGGAAGGCGGCGGCGATGGAGACCGGGGCGGCGGCGGTGGCAGAGCGGGATGGGGCCGAGTCGAGGCATCTGCTGTTCCTGGACGCCGACCTGACCGACTCGGCGGCCGGTGCCGAGCCGCTGATCGAGCCGGTGCAAGCGGGTCGCGCCGACATGACCATCGGGAACCTGCCGGTGCAGGTCAGGGCCGACGGAAGCAAGGCGGGCGGACACGGATTCGTCGTCCGGCTGGCGCGGGCGGGGATCGAGCAGGCCACCGGCTGGGCACCTGAGCAGCCGCTCTCCGGTCAGCGGTGCCTGACCCGGGTGGCGTTCGATGCGGCCGTTCCGCTGGCGGGCGGGTTCGGCGTGGAGACGGCTCTGACCATCGACCTGGGCCGGAAGGGATTCCGGATCCTGGAGGTGCCGATCGATGTCCGGCACCGGGCCACCGGGACCGACCTCCGCGGGCAACTGCACCGCGGCCGTCAGTTCCTGCACGTCCGCCGGGCCCTTGCCGCCCGCAGCGCTCTCCCGGATCGGAAGCCGGCCCGATGAGCAGCGACGCCCTTGGCGGCGTGGCCGCCACGACTGCGGCTGACGATGGATCCGGTGCGCCGGTTCCCGTGAGCGCGGGCGCTCTGAGGGACGGGCGGCGGGCGCTCGCGCTGTACCTGACCTCGACCGCGCTGATCGTGGTGGCCGGGCTGCTCGGGCCGTCCGTGGTCGTGCTGACTCTGACGAACCGCCACGCCTGGCTGCCGTCGTACTGGTTCAACGTGAAGCCGAACGACTGGTTCGTCACGTCGCTGGTCTACGTCGCGATCCTGCTCGGCGGGTACGGCATCTTGCTCGCATTGCGGGCCTTGAAGAGCGGCTGGGCACCAGGGATCGGCCGGCTGATCGCGCTCGGCATCGGCACCACCGCGGCCATCACGCTGGTGCCGCCAATGGCCTCGGGCGACGTCCTGATCTATGCGGCGTACGGGCGGATCATGTCGCTTGGCGGCAACCCCTACACGACCGCCCCGGCCGATACGATCCGGCTCGGCTACGACCCGGTCATCATCGCGACCGAGCGACCCTGGCAGGGCGCGAAGAGCGTGTACGGCCCGATCGCCACCTGGATCCAGTGGTTCTCGTCCTGGGTCGGCGGTGACTCGATGCAACTGACGGTCTGGATGCTGCAACTGTCGGTAGCGCTCAGCCTGATCATCTCCGGGCTGCTGATGCTCAAGCTGGTTGGGCCGAACCTGGTCAACCGTCGCCGGGTGCTGCTGCTCGGCCTGGCCAACCCGCTCATCCTGTGGACGGTGCTGGCAGGTGCGCACAACGACGCGATCGCGGTGGTGTTCGCGGTCGCGGCGCTGGTGCTGTTCCGCCGCCACATCTTCTGGGCCGGGGTGATGCTGGGCGTGGCCGGTTGCACCAAGCTGTCGATCGGCCTGGTCGGCGTCGCGATGCTGTGGTCGCTGCGCGCGGACCGGCGCAGGCTGCTCCGGTTCTGTCTCGGCGGTGCGGTGTCGATGGTCGGGTTGTATGCGTTCGTCGGACTGCAGGCGTTCCAGCAGGCGCGGTCGCAGACCTCATTCATCTCCACCGGTACGCCGCACAAGGTGATCTTCAGCCTGTTCAACCTGTTCCTGCCCGGGTCGTTGGTCCGGACGGTGATCGGCATCCTCTCCTGGGTCGGGCTGGTGGTGGTCGCGATCCTGCTGTCCCAGGTGTTCCCGAAGTCCCTGGTGCCGAAGGCGCATCCGGAGGACACCACGCCCGACGCGGTCCGGTACACGGCGATCTACGCGATCGCCTGGCTGCTCACCGCGATGTACACCCTGCCCTGGTACGACCTGACCGCGTGGGTGGCGCTGGCGATGGTGGCGGCTTCCCAGGTGGACAAGCTGATGGTGGTGCGAACCGCCATGCTTGCGATCGCCTACGTGCCGGGCCGCGATCCGAATGCGCGGCAGGTGGCGGGCGAGCTCTCCGGCTCGCTGGAGTGGTTCAGCGCCCGGCTGCGCGACACGATCTGCCCGGCGATCGAGCTCGCGGTGCTGGTCGGACTGATCATCTGGGCCCGCCGCGGTGGCGCTCAGTGGTGGCCGTACGACTGGCCGCGGCGCAAGCAGCCGGCTATCTCCGAGAAGGCGCAAGCCAACTAACGTCGGGAGATGGAGACGCTCGCTAGCTCCAGAGATCGTGGCCGGCCGCGATCGCCTTTGCCAGCACGGACTTCACCGGCTTCTTCAGCGCCGTGGCCGCGGCCGCGACGTCGTCGTACTCGGGTTGCACGTTGACCACCTGACCGCCGTACCGGGCGATCTTGACGCGGATACGCTGGCCCTCGACCTCGACGCTGGCGAACTCGCGGTCGGCCGCATGCTTGGTGATGCCGAACTCGCGCAGCCCGATCGCCGAGGTCTCGGTCAGGATCACCGAGCGGACCACCTCGGCGTTCGCGGAACTGACCAGCACCGACAGCGTGTGTGCCGGCCGGCCCTTCTTCATCAGGATCGGCGTCAGCCACGCGTCGGCCGCGCCGGCCTCCAGCAGCCGGGCCAGCACCTGAGGCCAGATCCGCGGGTCCAGATCGTCCACGTTGGTCTCGTAGACGGTCTCCGTGGCCGGCTGCTCGATCGACTCCCCGATCACTACGCGGACCACATTCGGCACCTCGACCGGGTCACGGCCGCCCGCGCCGACGCCAGTCTGCTCGATCCGCATCGTCGGCATCAACCCGAACTCGTCGGCCAGCGTCGCCAGCAGCGCCGCACCGGTCGGCGTCGTCATCTCGTACGGCGCGGTGCCGCCGACGACAGGCGCCTCGGCCTCTGACAGCAGGGCGAGCACCGCCGGGCCGGGAACGGGGATCCCGCCGTGCTGGCCGCGCATCTGGCGGCCGCCTCCGAGCGCGATGGTGGACACGACCACCCGATCGAGCTCGAGCGAGACCGAGGCTGCGGCGACTCCGACGATGTCCGCGATCGCGTCCAGCGCACCGACCTCGTGGAAGTGCACGTCGTCCGGCTCGACCCCGTGAGCAGCTGCCTCGGCGCGGGCCAGCCGCGCGAAGGTGTCCAGCGCGCGGTCCCGCACAGCGTCGGCGAGGCCGGCCGCTTCGATCAGCCGCCGCACCTCCGCCCAGTTCCGGGTC
>JAWWOY010000968.1:0-11791 GCA_033851195.1 Kribbellaceae bacterium
TCCGGCTCGCAGCGGTCGCCCGTCGATCGTCGCCTGTGACGTCGCGCCGCCGACGCAGACCAGCCGGTCCTCGTCGCTGGTCAGCACCGGGCCGGTCAGCACGCATTCCAGGCCCGCGGCGCTATCGGGGTTTCCCACGGCCGCGTTGACGAGCGCGAAGCTCAGCTCGTCGGCGGCGCCCGACGGCGGAACTCCGACATCCCACATGCCTGGCCGGCCGGCCAGGTCCTGGACGGTGGTCTGGGTGCCGGCCTTGATGACGGTGATGGCCGCCATCAGCTCCACCAGCCCAGCAGACGTACGGCGGTGGGGTTCCAGCCATTGCAGGGGTTGTTCAGCTGTGGGCAGTTGCTGATCAGCACGAGCAGGTCACGGCTAGCGGTGATCTCCACATACCGACCCGGTGCTGAGAGACCGTCGTCGAACCGCAGGTTCCCCTGGGAGTCGACGGGGACGTTCATGAAGAAGTTCACGTTGTGCGCGAGTTGCCTTGGCCCGATACCGGCCTTCGCCCCATACAGCAGGAAGGTCTGGCGGCAGGCATGCTGGTGCCGGGTGAACTCTCCGTACCGGATCACGTTGCTCTCCTGCGAACAGGCGCCGCCGATGGTGTCGTGGCGGCCACAGGTGTCGTCGGTGATCACGGCGAGTTCGTCCAGCCTGCTCGACAACAGCCTCGAACCGGTGGTCAGGAAGACCGCCTGCTGCTCGCGGATCGTGTCGAATGCCGAGTAGCGGTTGTCGATGTCGTGCGCGTCGTAGAAGAGCGTGTCGACAGCCTGGTTGCCGTACAAGTCGACGATCCGCAGCCGGCCACCTGCAGGGACCGGTACCAGGGCGCCGTCCCCAGGCTGGACGATCGTGTTCAGCGTTGCGGTCGTTTCGTCGGCCAGAGTTGCGGTCGTTGCTGCGGTTGTGTCGGCGGTTGTTTCATTGGCGCTCATCCCAGCAACCTGCCGCTCTGCTCGAGCGCACGGACTGCTTCGTCGCGCAACTTCAACTCGATACCGGTGTCGTCCGAGCTGTCCACCTCGGCTGTTGCCGAGATCTCCACTCTCACGCCGCCCGGTGGATCGGTCTCCTCCGACAGCGGATGCCGTGCCGTGGAGACGAACACCAGCAGGTCCTGCTCGCTGCGGAGCGAGACCTTGTCACCTGCCGCCGAGTGATCCGCAACGTAGGCCAGCGTCGCCCGGGAGTCGTCGCTGATGCCTACCTTCGAGAAGAAGTTGACGCAGCCATGCAGGTCGGCTTCGCTGAACCCGTGCTTGGTTAGTTCGCTGATCAGTCCCATTCGGGCCGAGCGTCGCCAGTCGTTGCCGTCCTTCGCGTAGCTCGAAGCGCCGAATCGCTCCAGGTGCCGGTCGTGGCCGAACCCGGCGAGGCAGTCGTGCCAGTCCAGGCTCGATGCGACGACGGTGGCGAGTGCGGTGCCACGGTCCGACATCAGCACCATCGCCGGCCCGATACAGGCGGACATCTGTGATTTCAGGGTGTCGGGGATGTTGAGCCGGTCGAGCCGGTCCGCACCGATGATGAGCATCGACGCGTTGGCACCGGCGGCGAGGGCCGTCAGCGTGAGCAGGCGGCCGGCCCGGACCGGAGCCGACCAGGCGGCACCGCCAGGGATCTCGTGGTGGTAGTTCATGCGGCGTCCTCGGCTCCTTGGGCACGCGCAGCGGACGGTGTGAGCACGAGGCCGATCGACGCGTGGTACCGGGTGCGCTGAGACCGATAGGCCGCCACTCCGCCGATCGCGACCACCGCCAGCGTGATCAAGGGCAGGTAATGCAGGTACCAGCCCGCGCCCGCCGGATCATAGACCTCAGCTCGTGGCCAGCCCAGATTGATGGCCATCGCGAGTCCGTAGCCGACCGCGATCACGTTGACGAACAGACCCGCACGGCCGAGCGAGAAGAGCTTCCGGCCGTCTTCGTCATTCCCGGCTCCCAGCGGATCCCTTTTGATGCGCTGGATCAGCAGCGGAATGGTGACCATCAGATACGCGAGGTACAGCAGCAGGATGCAGACGCTCGCCAGCCCCAGGAACAACCCGGCGTTGCCCACGTTGACCACCAGGCAGAGCGCGGCGAGCACGCCCGGCACGACGGTGGCTATCACCGGCGTACCTGTACGTTGCGACACCCGGCGCAGCTGCGCCGAGAATGGCAGGACCTCGTCTCGGGCCATCGAGAAGATCATTCGGGCGGCCGCTGTCTGGATCGCCAGCGTGCAGACGCAGACGGCGAGGGCGACATCGAGCAGGAGCAGCTTCCCGGTCGTCGTACCGAGCCGGCTGGTGAGCACGTACGGCAGCCCCTGGCTGGCGAGTTTGCCATCGTCGAGGGACGGAGCGGCCATCAGCGCGGCGACGATCAGGAATCCACCACCGATGCCGGAGGCAACGACCGCGCGGATGATCGTCCGTGGTGCGGTGGCGCGCGGCTTGTGCGTCTCCTCCGAGAGTTCGCCCGCACTGTCGAAGCCGACCAGTACGTACGCGGCCATCAACGCTGAGACCAGCAGCGGCACCACGTACCCGGTGCTGCTGCTGAGATTGGTGGTGTGCAGTACGACGGACGGACCGCGCTGGGCGTGGCTCGTCAGCAGGATGACGATGAGGACGACGCCCACGAGTTCGCACGTGACCCCGACCGAGTTCACGATCGCGGTGACGCGGATGCTGGTGGCGTTGAGCACGGTGGTGGCCACGAGCAGCAAGCAACCCAGCACCACCGCGTTGGCCGCGCCGTCACGCGAGGCGAGAGCCGAGTCGGTCCCGACGAGCTGGAATCCGCTCCAGACCGTAGGAAGCACCACCTGCAAGGCGATCGCGGCCGCAGCGAGGGTGATGATCTGAGCGATCGCCATCGTCCAGCCCGCGAACCAGCCGACCACGGAACCGCCGAGGCGCCGGGCCCATTGATAGATCGCACCCGACAGCGGATACCGCGCGGCCAGCTCGGCGAAGCAGAGCGCCACGGTCAGCTGACCGGCCAGCACGGCCGGCCAGGTCCAGAAGAACGCCGTTCCGCCGAAGCTGAACCCCAGCCCGAAGAGCTGGAAGACGGTAGTGAGGATCGAGACGAACGAGAAGCCGGCGGCGAACGAAGCATAGCTGCCGACGCGGCGCGAGAGCTGCTGGGCGTATCCGAAGTCGGAGAGATCGTGGGCGCTGGCACCGTCCACAGCGCTTGGGTCAAGAGTTGCTGACATTCCGGCCTCCTCAGAGTCGGCCCGGAACGCACACGGCAGCCCGGGGCCATCAAGGCCTCCCGGGCTTTTATCCCGCCGTGGAACGGCGCCAGACGCTCGGCACCGTCTCCCCTCTCGGACCAGACCTGCCAGCACCGGCAGCGGAACCCTAGGGGCGCCCCGCCATCTCCGCGGGTCGAGATCAGTTCAGAGTCAGGCTGTTTCAGCGGCAGGCGTTCCTGGTAACAGGGCCGTTAAATTACTCACGACCGCTCCGTGCCGTGAGAAATATCCGTGCAACATCCGACTCAGGACACTAAGACGTCGACGGCACGCCGCAGCCGTGCGACCCCCTCGTGGATCCGGTCGGGCTTGGTGGTCGCGAAGCACAGTCGCAGGGCGTCGATGAATCGCCCGGCGGGGGAGAAGGCCGGGCCGGGGATGAAGGCGACACCCTCGGCCAGCGCCACCTCGAACAGGTCGGCGGCGTTCACGCCGTTCTCCAGCGTGACCCACAGGAAGAAGCCGCCCTCGGGATCGGTCCAACGGGCGATGTCGCCGAAGTGCTGCTGTAGCGCCTCGTGCATCGCCTCTTTGCGCCGACGGTATTCGGCCCGCTGGACGACAAGGTGGTTCTCGAGGTGCCCGCCGGTCAGGAATCCGGTCAGCAGCCGCTGGGCCGGCAGATTCGTGCAGGTGTCCATCGCCTGCTTGGCGTTGATGATCAACTGCTGCAGTTCCGGCGCGGTGTCCACCCAGCCGACTCGCAGACCAGGCGCCACGATCTTGGAGAATGTCCGTACGGCGAACACGAGGGGGTCGCCGCCGCCCAGCTCCCGCAGCGTCGGCAGCGGGTCGCCCGCGAAGCGCAGCAGGCCGTAGGGATCGTCGTCGATCACCATCGAGCCCCACGACCGGGCAAGCTCCAGCAGTCTCTGTCGCCGGGCCAGCGATAGGGTCGCCCCGGACGGGTTCTGGAAGGTCGGGATCGTATAGATCGCCTTCGGCGCCCGGCCCGCGGCCGCCACCAGCTCTTCCAGGGCGTCAACGTTTAGACCATCGGAGTCGACGGACACCTCGAGCAGTTCGGCTCCGTAGGACAATGCGGTCGCGCTGCCGTTGGTGTAGGTAGGTGACTCCACCACGACGAGGTCGCCCGGGTCGACGAAGATCTTGCAGAACAGGTCGAGCCCTTGCATCCCGCCGGCGGTGATGGTCAACCGGTCCGCGGTGGTCTCGTCGCTGGTGCCGCGCAGCATCTCGAGCAGGGCCGCGTGCAGGGGCGGATCGCCCTCAGTCGCCGCGTAGTCGTAGGCGTCCGCCTGGCTGAGCTCGACCGCGGCGATGCCGGCCAGGATCGCGGACGGCACCGCTTCGGCTGCAGGACTGCCCATCGCGAATCTGACGATGTCGTGCGTCTGCTTGTGCAGCAGCGACGTACTGGAGTCGATCACTGAGCCGACCAGTCCCTGGGCGCGAGCGGCGTACGGGAGTGCGGTGGACAGCATGGTGGCCCTCACCTTCTGATCGTGAGTTCTTGGGGCAGGTCGGTCAGGCGCTCCACGCCGGTCGGGGTGACCGCCACGGGCTCGGACAGCTCGTAGCCCCAACCGTCCATCCACATCCCGAGGATGACGTGGAATGCCATCCCGGCCGCCAGTTCGGTGGTCTCCCCGGCGCGGAGGCTGACGGTCCGCTCGCCCCAGTCGGGCGGGTAGCCGATGCCGATCGAGTACCCGATCCGCGATTCCTTGGTCAGGCCGTGGTTCGCGATCACGGCCTGGAAAGCAGCGTGTACGGCGCTGCCGGTGACGCCTGGCCGGATCGCTTCGAGTGCCGCCTGCATGCCCTCGGCAACGACCTTGGCTGTCTCGGACAGGCGCTGCGGGGGGTCGCCGAGCATCACCGTGCGGGCCAGCGGCGCGTGGTAGCGGCCGAAGGCCCCGGCCAGCTCGATCGTGGTCGCTTCGCCGACGACGAAGGGCCGGTCGGTCCAGGTCAGGTGCGGCGTACCGGCTGCGTCGCCGGTGGGTAGCAGCGGGACGATGGCGGGGTAGTCGCCGCCGTGCTCGGAGGTGCCGATCGCCTGCGCGGCCAGGATCTCGGCCACCAGGTCGCATTGCCGCCGACCGGGTTGCAACTGCGCCAGGGCGATCCGCATCGCCTGCGAGGCGATGGAGCCGGCGATGCGCAACCGGCCGAGTTCGTGCGGCGACTTGACCAGGCGGACCCAGTTCACCAGCTCGGCCGAGTCGACCAGCCGGCAATCGTCGAGGACGTTGCCGAGGGCAAGGAAAGCGCGGGCGGAGAAGAAGTGCGAGTCGCCCTCGATGCCGACCGTCGACGCTGCTGGGATCAGCCCGAGTTCCCGCGCGGTCGCGGCGATCCAGTCGAACGGGTGCACGTCCGGGCGGTGCACCAGGCTCTCCGGGTAGCCGTGCACCTGCTCGCGGCGGAGGTTGCAGGTGAAGGCCGCGCCGGCCGCGTCCATCGCCCGGGCGAACAGGTGCAGTTCACCCTCGGCGGGTACGACGAGGCACTGGGGTGTGTAGAACGACCAGGCGTCGTACCCGGTCAGATAGAAGAGGTTCGCCGGATCGGTGACCACGAGGGCGGCGAAGGAACGCGAGGCCATCGCGGCGCGGACCCGGGCCAGCCGGGTGTCGTACTCGGCCGGGTCGACGATCTGGACCCCGACGTCAGCAGGCGGTTGCTGCATGGCGCACCTCCTCGCGCGATGTCAGGAGTGTTGCAGATTGTCGACAATGACAGGGAGTGTGGGGGTGGGTCCGGCCCGAACTCAAACCGGGATCACTCCAGCAGGCGCTGGCCCGGCCCGACGGCCTGGCGTCCGGCGATGGTCACGGCTGACCACATCGTCACCTGGTTCGCGGTCAGCACCGGCTTTCCCAGTTCCGCCTCCAGTTTCGCGATCACGTCGTACGTCGGCAGGTTGGTGCAGGACACGAACACGGCCTCGGCCTCGGGTGTATCGGTGTCGCGGACCAGGTCGGCGGTTGTCTCGTACGGCACGGTCCAGATCTCCGAGGTCAGTCCGAGTCCGGCCGTCGCCACCACCTCGACCCCGGCCTCCGCCAGGAAGGCGCGCAGCCCGTCGGTCAGATCCTCCGTGTACGGCGTGACGGCCGCGATCCGGGTGATGCCGAGGTGCCGCAGCGCGATCAGCAACGCACCGCTGGTGGTCACGGCCGCGGGCGCCCCGGCTGACTCCATCGCCTCCACCAGCGCGGCTTCGCCCGCCAGCCCGCCGATGAAACTGCCGGAGGTACACGCGTAGGCGGTGACGAGCGGAGACACCGCCAGTACGTCGATCGCGCTGCGGGAGACGAGGCTCGGCGTCGAGATGTGGATCGCCATCTCGACCGTCGCGGCGAGCGGCACGTACGGCATCCGGGTCAGGTAGAGGCTCACATCGTCGGGCGCCCAGCGCCACAGTTCGCGGTCCAGCGCGAAGTCGTACGGGGCGACGACGCCGATGCCGGTCTGCAACAGTGGAGGCTGGGCCATGCGGTCAGTGTGAGCCTCAGGTTGAGGCCGAGCAAGGGATTGTTGACAATCCTACGTATGGGTTTCTAGTGTCCTGAGTCGGAGGTTGTTGCGTTGCTCCGTTGTCCAGGTGGATGCCTGGGCGCCGGAGACGGGTGCCAGCTTCCGACTCAGCGTCCGGGGTCATTGGTCCCTTGAGTGATGGCGGTGGTCAGGTGGGTGCATCGCAAGGCGGAGAGGGAGCCTCCCGTCCCGTCGTTGCGGTGCTCTGCGAGCGGGCGACGGACCGTCCACCGCATCTCGGCGACCTGGCCGCAGAGCTGCGTTACTGCGATGCGGCCGGACTGGGGGAGGCGGTGCGCGGTGCTCGGGCGCTGATGCTCTGGGACTTCTTCTCCACCGCCGTCCGGGATGTCTGGGATCAGGCCGGCACTTTGGAGTGGATCCACGTCGCGGCCGCGGGGGTCGACACGTTGCTGTTCGACGAGCTACGGGACTCCGACGTCGTCGTCACCAATGCGCACGGAGTGTTCGACCGGCCGATCGCCGAGTACGTGCTCGGCGCCGTGATCGACCACGCCAAGGACAGCCGCACCAGCCTCGATCTCCAGCGAAGGCACCAGTGGCAGCATCGCGAGACGCGCAGCATCCTCGGCGCGACGGCGCTTGTGGTCGGTACCGGCGCGATCGGCCGGGAGATCGCCCGGCTGCTGCGCGCAGCCGGTCTCGAGGTCCGCGGCGTCGGACGGGTGGCGCGGGCTGATGATCCCGACTTCGGTGAGGTGGTCGCCAGCTCAGAGCTGGCGGCACATGCCGGGTGGGCTGATCACCTGGTGCTGGCTGCGCCGCTGACGCCTGCGACGCAAGGGTTGGTGGGCGCCGAGGTGCTGGCGGCGATGAAGCCGGACGCACAGCTGGTGAACGTCGCCCGCGGCCGCCTGGTGGACGAAGCCGCACTGCTCGACGCGCTGCTGGACGGGCGGATCGGCGGAGCGACGCTGGACGTGTTCGGGGTGGAACCGCTGCCGGTGGAGCACCCGTTCTGGGCTGCGCCGCGGTTGACGATCACCGCGCACATGTCAGGTGACGCGATCGGTTGGCAGGACGCCCTGGCGCGGCAGTTCGCCGACAATGCCCGGCGCTGGCTCGGCGGGGAACCGCTCCTGAATGTGGTCGACAAGTTGCTGGGCTACATCCCCGCTGTCGATGGAGGAACCCGATGAACCTGCAAGCTGTCGAGTTGGTCGAGGGATACCGTACGGGTGTGCTGTCGCCGGTCGAGGCGACCCAGGTCGCGCTGGAGGCGATCGGAAGACTCGACGGCCAGGTGAACGCCTTCGTGCTCGTGGATGCCGAAGGTGCACTTGCCGCCGCGAAGGAGTCCGAGGCCCGGTGGTTCTCAGGGGAACCACTAGGCCCGGGCGACGGCGTACCGACGTCGATCAAGGACGCGTTGTGGACCAAGGGCTGGCCGACCTTGCGGGGCAGCACGCTGATCGACGAGTCGCAGGAGTGGACCGAGGATGCGCCTTGCGTGGCGCGGCTGCGGGAGACCGGCGCGGTCTTCCTCGGCAAGACCACCACGCCCGAGTATTCATGGAAGGGCGTCACCGATTCGCACAAGTACGGCGTCACCGGGAACCCGTGGGATGCGGGTATGACGGCTGGCGGATCCAGCGGCGGGTCGGCCACGGCAGTCGGCCTCGGCATGGGCGTCTGGTCCGTCGGCACGGACGGCGGCGGCTCGGTCCGGATCCCCGCGGCGTTCACCGGAACGGTTGCGCTGAAGCCGACGTACGGGCTGATCCCGCTGTTCCCGCCGAGCGCGTTCGGCACGCTGTCGCATGCGGGGCCGATGACCCGGACAGTGCGCGACAACGCTGCGCTGCTTGACGTGATCACCGGTTTCGATCCGCGGGACTGGTCAGCGATGCCCACGCCTTCGCGGTCGTTCCTCAGCGGTCTGGACGACGGTGTGGCCGGGCTGCGGATCGCGTACTCGCGTAACTTCGGCTTCGTCGAGAACCACCCGGAGGTTGAGGCCGCCGTACGGGCTGCGGTCGAGGTGCTGGCCGCGGCGGGTGCCGAGGTGACGGAGATCGACCCGGGGTTCGCGGATCCGATCGACGCGTTCAACGTGCTCTGGTTCTCGGGTGCGGCGAAGGTGCTGGAGGCGTATGGCGACGCCGTGGACGATCGGGTCGATCCCGGCTTCCGGCGGTCGGCCGCCGCGGGCAGTCGGCACTCCGTCCCGGATTACCTCGAGGCCACGGCTGTGCGGGCGGAGCTGGGGCGGCTGATGGGTGAGTTCCACCGCCGGTACGACGTCCTGGTGTCCCCGACGCTGCCGATCCCGGCCTTTCCGACTGGGCAGGACGTACCGGACGGATGGCCGTCGCCGGACTGGACCAGTTGGACGCCGTACACGTATCCGTTCAACCTCACCCAGCAGCCGGCGCTGAGCGTGCCTTGCGGGTTCACGGCCGCCGGCCTGCCGGTGGGACTGCAAGTGGTCGGGCCACGGCACAGCGATGCGCTCGTGCTGCGGGTCGGCCAGGCCTACCAGGCCGCCACCGACTGGCACCTTCGCACTCCGACCCTGGGGATCTAGATGAGCCGATTTGTCAGCGTCACTCTCGACTCGCGCGGCGTCAGCTGTGTCGCCCGGCTGCTCGACGATGAGGCGCCGCGGACCTGTGCGGCCGTGTGGGATGCGCTGCCGCTGTCCGCGCCGGTCTTCCACGGCAAGTATGCGCGGAACGAGATCTACACATTGCTGCCCGCTTTCGCGCCCGTTGCCCCAGGCAAGGAGAACACCACGATCACGCCGATCCCCGGCGACCTGTGCTATTTCGCGTTCGACTCGGACGACCTCGGCAATCCGGCGTACGGGTATGAGAACTCGACCGGCACCGGTACGACGGGCGCGATCGTGGACCTGGCCCTGTTCTACGGGCGGAACAACCTGCTGATCAACGGCGACCAGGGCTGGGTGCCGGGCAACGTGTTCGGCGCCATCGTCTCCGGGTTCGAGGAGATGGCGGCCGCGTGTCAGGACGTATGGATGGGCGGCGCCCGCGGTGAGACGCTGACCTTCGCACGCGCCGACGCGCCGTAAGGGAGTCTGACGCGCCGTGGGGGAGTCTGCAGCCTCCCCACGCCACGCTCAGCTCAGGCCTGGTTGCATGGCGCTCTCAAGATTGGGCAACCGCTCCCGCCAGGAATGTGGATGTGGCGGTGAACGAGCGCTCGTCGGCGCTCTGGTCGTAGGCGACACCGGGAATTGCGCCTGGTATCGCGTGCTTGTGGGTGAAACCATGCACGGCCCGGCCGTAGATGATGAGCTGCCAGTCAGCGTCCGCGTGATTCATCTCGTCGGTGAAGGCAACGACGTCGCCCATGGGAACGTGCGGGTCCGATGCGCCGTGGCAGACGAGTACCTTCGCCGTGACAGCGCCCGGCTCGGCGGACTTGCTGGTCGTGAGGCTGCCGTGAATGCTCACGACGCCGGCGAGGTTGGCGCCCGACCGGGCTAGCGCAAGGGCGGCCATACCGCCGAAACAGAAACCGATGGCAGCCATGTCCCCGCTTACTTCCGGGCAGCGGGAAAGCGCCGTCAGCCCGGCCTGGCCCCGGCGGACAAGGAATACGGGGTCATCGCGTAGGGCGGTCGCACACGCCATTACTCGCTCGCGATCGCCCGCGACGCCGTCGCCGTACATGTCGCAGGCCAGGACGGTGTAGCCGAGCTCCGCGTAGCGGCGTGCCTGATCTTGTGCGTGCTCGTCCAGGCCGGCGCCGCCGTGAATGAGCAGGATCCCGGGACCGGGCTGCGCCTCGTTCGAGTAGAGCAGGCCGGTCAGCGGAGTATCGAGATCGCTGTAGGACAGGCTGCGGGTCAAGATCGCCGTGCCTTTAGTGGGAGAAGAGGCCGGCGCGAAAGAATAGCGTTCATCGCTCATGCGATGAACGCTAGCAGAATCAGACACGAACTTTTCGACCATATCATAAATTGCCAAAATTGGAAAGGCCAACTGAATCTCAATTTGATATCGGCTGCAGATCTCAACTGCTGAGCTGTTTGTTGCTTCTCGATATTCCTATTGTTTCCGACCTGCCCGCTCAGAGACTATTGACTAATTGAGTGATGGGCGTCGGCGTCAGGCTACCGCCGTACGGATGTTGAGGTGCCGGGTGCGGTGGGGAGTCTGCAGCCTCCCCACGCTCCGCTCAGCTCAGACGCGTGTCCGCGTAGAACACCATCGCATCACGCTGGTACTCGGCCAGTCCGTCGGCGACCTTGTCGTACGTCGAACGCCACTGCGAGTCGTCGACATAGGTCTGTCCGAGCGCCTTGAAGGCAGGCCCGGTCGGGGTCCAGAACCGGCAGACACCCTGGTACTGGACGTCGACCTCGGCCTGCACCGCCGGGTCGTCGACGGGCTTGCCTGCCGTCAGGAACTCGGCCATCCGGATCAGTTGGGCCGTGGTCTCCTTCTGCATCCGGACGTGGTCCTCCGGCGTGAGGGTGTCCGTGAACTGCTGGGCCTGCTGCCACTGCTCCGGCCACTGCTCGCGGGCCTGCGCGTCGTGCTGGGAGGGGTCGAACCCCTCGAACAGATTCTCCGGGTGGTTGATCTTCGGCATGTCGCTGCCTTCCTTCCTGTCCTCCAGTTCAGCGATGGTGCGTTCGACGGTGCGGACCAGGGTGGCGAGCCGGTCTCGTTCGGACAACAGGCGCTGGTGGTGTTTTCGCAACGCGTCGACCTCGTCGGTCTGGCGTTCCAGCACCTCTCCGATCTCGGTCAGCCCGAGTCCAAGCTCCCGCAGTACGAGGATCTGTTGCAGCCGCAACAGTTGGTCCTCCTCGTAGTAGCGGTACCCGTTGCTCCCGATCCATGCCGGGGGCAACAAGCCGGTCGCGTCGTAGTGCCGCAACGTCCGTGAGGTGACACCGGACATCCGGGCGACTTCGGCGATCGACCAGGCCATCGGTGTCTCACTCCTTCGCTGGGGCCGGTGGTTCCGGCCTCGACAACGACCGTAGAAGTTGACGCTGCGACAAGGTCAACTCCTTGCGCGACAAGGT
>JAWWOY010000988.1:0-9692 GCA_033851195.1 Kribbellaceae bacterium
CGTGCCAAGGAGGAACCGATGAGCAACTTTCAGGCCATCGCTGATCGCTTCGAGATCGAGGCGTTGCGCGGCGAGTTCACCGACGCCGGGATGATGCGTGACTACGACCGCTTCGCGTTGCTGTTCACACAGGACGGCCTGTGGCGGATCCCCGACGCCAATATCGAGTTCGTCAGCCGGGAGGAGATTCGCGCCGGGATCGAGCGGCTGCAGGGTCACTGGGAGTACTTCGTGCAAAACGCGCACCCGGGTACGATCCGGCTTGAGGGCGACACCGCGGTCGGCCGTGCATACATCTCAGAGTTCGGGCGCTTCCGCGACGGCAACTCGCACCTGAACTACTCCGTGTACCACGACCGCTACCAGCGCACCCCGGACGGCTGGAAGTTCGCGGAGCGCGTCTATGAGGTCAGGTACCTCGACACCACTCCGCTGGCGGGTTCGGCGGCCCCACATAGCGGGGACGCTCGCTCCTAAGCCGCCGACCGAGAACGAGTCTTCGACGAATGGAAGACGGTGACCATGGTTTCACCGCTTTCCCGCGGCACCTGGGGTGTCTCTACGTGAGTGGCATCCGACGACCGACGCCCATCTCCTCGGCCTCGTCATCGGTGACAATGGCGAAAACACCTCGCGGGATACCGGGCAGTGCGGCCACGTGTGCGGCCACGGCGAGGAGGGTCTCTTCGCCGAGCTCCGCCATGGTCGGATTCTAGGCAGTGGCCACCGGTCCTCGGCGGCCTCTGGCACTCGCAACCGCCGCGGTCGCCCCTCGTCATGATCGGCTTCAGTTTGTACCCGTAGACCTTCTCCGTGCAGCATCCGGTTACGGCGAGCTGTTGACTTGTCACCTGGGGTGCTGGAAGCCTGCCCCAGAGATGCACCGTCGAACTGGGGAGGGCGACATGCGTAGAGCTCCTGTATTCGTCGCAGTACTAGCACTCACCGCCGGGGCGCTGGCTGCGGGTCCAGCAGCGACCGCCGCACTAGGCCAAGGGGGCGAGAGTGGCCTGGAGGTGTACGTCGGCGAGCTCGCCCCGGACCAGCTGCAGAAGCTGGCCGCACTTGGCCTGGACCACGAGGACGTCGCCACCGGCGAGGCTGGAAACGGCAAGGTCCGGGTGGAGGCCGTCATCACCGACCTGGAGGCCGAGAAGCTTCGCGGCGACGGCGTCGATCTGGCCGTCAAGAAGGTCAAGGGTAAGAAGGCCTCCGAGGAGGCTGTCCGGATCGCCAGCGCCGGCAACACCGTCTACCGCTCGTACAGCGAGGCCGGCGGCATCCGCGACGAACTGATCGCGACCGCCCGCGCGAACCCGAGCCTGGCCAAGCTGGTCAGCATCGGCAAGTCCCTCAACGGCCAGGACATCCTCGCGGTCAAGGTGACGAAGGGTGCCAGCGAACTCAAGGACGGCAAGCGACCGGCGGTGCTGTACGCCGGCACCCAACACGCTCGCGAGTGGATCACGCCCGAGATGGTGCGCCGGCTGATGCACTACTACCTGGACGGCTACGGCAGCGATGCCGAGGTCACCAAGCTGGTCAACACCACCGAGCTGTGGTTCCTGCCGGTCGCGAACCCCGACGGCTACGACTTCACCTTCACCGAGGGCAACCGCTTGTGGCGCAAGAACCTGCGCGACAACAACGGCGACGGAGTCATCACCGGCGGGGACGGCGTCGACCCGAACCGCAACTTCGCGGTCAAGTGGGGCTACGACAACGAGGGTTCGTCCCCCGACCCGAACAGCGAGACCTTCCGCGGCGCCGGCCCGAACTCCGAGCCGGAGACGAAGGCGCTCGACAAGCTCCTCAACCAGATCCGCTTCAAGCACCTCATCAACTACCACTCCGCGGCGGAGCTGCTGCTGTACGGCATCGGCTGGCAGGTCAGCACTCCCTCGCCGGACGACGTCATCAACGAGGCGATGGCCGGGGACGACGCGCACCCGGCAGTGCCCGGCTACGACCCCGACATCTCGGCTGAGCTCTATACCACCAACGGCGAGACCGACACCCATGCGGCAGTCAAGTACGGCACCCTCGCGTTCACCCCGGAGATGACGACCTGCGAGACCGCATCGACGTCGATACCCGACGACCAGTGGAAGCCCGAGGACTGTGTCAGCGGCTTCAGCTTCCCCGACGACGAGGGGCTGATCCAAGCCGAATTCGCGAAGAACCTCCCGTTCGCCCTCTCCGTCGCGAAGTCGACTCATGACCCCGACGACCCGGTTTCGGTGGTCGGTCGCAAGGCCGCCGACCTGGTGATCGACCCGTTCGCGGTCTCGTACGGCACCACCCAGCCGGTCGCCGTGACGGCGAAGCGAGCGTTGAAGGACCTGCGGATCAACTACAAGGTCAACGGTGGCCGCGCGGTGAGCGACAAGGTCTCGATGTGGAAGGGCGGCGAGCGGTACGGCGACACGCAGCACGACTACTACGCCGAGTTCCGCGGGACGGTCCGTCGTACCAAGCCTGGTGACTCGGTCGAGGTCTGGTTCACCGGCGTCAAGCCCGGGACGGGCCGGGTCGCGAGCGAGCACTTCAGCTACAAGGTCGCGACCGACATCGGCGGGGACGTGCTGATCCTGGCCGCCGAGGACGTCACAGGTGCCAGTCCGGCCCAAGGCGTGACGAGCGCCAAGTACGCCAGCAGCTACGCCGCTGCGCTGACTGCGGCCGGTCGCACCTCGGACGTGTACGACGTCGACGCCAACAACCGGACGGCACCGCATCACCTCGGCGTGCTGTCTCACTACAAGGCGGTGGTCTGGGAGCACGGCGACGACATCGTCACCCGCAAGGTCGGCCAACCGGGCGGCACCGCAGCGGAGTTGGCGCTCGACCTCGAGTTGACGGTGCGCGACTACCTCAATGAGGGCGGCAAACTGCTCTACACGGGCAAGTACGCCGGCTTCGCCTCCGGCGCGAACGGGGCCTACTTCTACAACCCGTTCGAGGAGGAGCAGGGCGAGTGCACCGTCCGGGCGTACCCGTGCCTGCCGCTGCTGAACGACTTCCAGCAGTACTGGCTGGGGGCCTACAACTATCTCGACGACAGTGGCACCGGCGCCGCCGGGCCGCTCCCGGTCGCCGGGGTCAGCGGCGCCTTCAACGGGTTCTCCGGAACACTCAACGGCGGCGACTCCGCGAACAACCAGAACCACACGGCGGCGTTCCTGCTGACGTCGAGCTTCTTGCCGGCAGCTCAGTTCCCGCAGTTCGCGAGCTCGGCGCCTCTCAAGTGGCAGCGGCCCGGCGCCGCGCCGTACGAGCCGTTCACCGGCGCCTGGTACCTCTACAGCCAGCGGGCGGACAGCAGCTACAAACGGCTGACTCGCACGGTCGACCTGGCCGGGGCGTCCAGCGGCGCGCTCTCTTTCAAGACGTCGTACGACACCGAACTCGACTGGGACTACCTGATGGTCGAGGCGCACACCGTCGGACAGGACGATTGGACGACGCTGCCGGACACAGGCGGCCATACCCAGCAGGGAACGGGTGAGAGCTGTCCGGCCGGGTGGGTGGCGCAACTTCACCCACACCTGGCGCACTACCAGAGCGCTGCGTGCGGACCGACGGGGAGCAGCGGAGCCTGGAACGCCGCCACCGGCAACAGCTCCGGCTGGCAGGACTGGAACGTCGACCTGTCGGCCTTCGCCGGAAAGCAGGTGGAGGTCTCGATCAGCTACGTCAGCGACTGGGGTTCGCAGGGTCTCGGGGTCTTCGTCGATGACGCCAAGGTGACCGTCGGTGCTGCCACCAGCGCCGAGACGTCCTTCGAGACCGACCTCGGCGGCTGGACGATGTCCGGCGCGGCCGAGGGCTCGGCCGCGAACCCGAACGACTGGATCCGCTCGCAGACCGCCTTCGAGGAGGGCGCCGGCGTGACCACGAAGGACACGGTCTTCGTCGGCTTCGGGGCCGAGGGCCTCACCACCCAGGCAATGCGCAACGACCTGATCCGCCGCTCCATGCTCCACCTGCTCGGCGTCAGCGGTCCGTAACTGTCCAAACGCCAGAGGCCGGTCTCCTGCACAGCAGACCGGCCTCTGCGCCGCGCTGCGCTCCTCCGGCCTAGTTTGGGGACTCCTACTACCCCCTGGAGAGCAGTAGGAGTCCCCAAACCCCAGGTGGCCCTGATGCACCGCTCGGGGGCTGTCCGCTCGATCAGCTGGCGTGGCTGGCTTTGCGGCTGTTCCACTGGTCGAAGCCGACCGCCACGAGGATCAGCACGCCGATGGCGATCTGCAGATAGAAGGCGTTGATCGCCAGCAGGTTGCCGCCGTTGTTGAGCACGCCCATGATCAATGCACCGGTCGCCGCGCCGAGCGCGCTGCCCTTCGCACCGAACAGGCTCGCGCCGCCGATGACGCAGGCGGCGATGGCGTTGAGCTCGAAGCCCGTCCCCGCCGTGGGGATGCCGGCGCCGAGCCGGGAGGTGAGCAGTACGCCGCCGAGGCCGGCGAGCAGGCCGGAGATGACGTACACCGAGACGGTAACGGCCTGGACCGGCACACCGGCGAGGCGCGCCGACTCCGGGTTGGAGCCCACCGCGTAGATGTAGCGGCCGAACACCGTGCGAGTCAGTACGAACCAGGCGGCCCCGACGATGACCACGGCGATGATCAGCAGGTTCGGGATGCCGAGGACGGTGCCGTTCGCAATGGTCTGGAAGCTCTCCGGCAGCCCCTGCACGGTCTTGGCGTCGGTGATGACCAGCACGATGCCCCGGGCGATGCCGAGCATGCCGAGCGTGGCGATGAACGGGGGAAGCCCCAGACGGGTGACGAGCAGCCCGTTGACCAGGCCCAGCGCAGCACCGATCAGGAGGCCGACGACGATCGCCACGGGGATCGGCCACCCGCCGACAAGAAGTTGGGCGGTCACGCAACCGGATAGCCCAAGAACGGAGCCGACTGACAGGTCGATACCGGCGGTGAGGATGACCAGCAGTTGACCCACGGCGATGATCGCGAAGATGGCAACCTGCCGGACGAGGTTGGACAAGTTGCCCGCAGTCAGGAACTGGTCGCTGGCCAGCGTAAGGGCGCCGACCGCGACCAGCAGCACAACCAGGCCGCCGCTCTCGCGACCCGCGATGTCGCCGAGGCTGCGTACCCGGTGCCCGGCGACCGGCAGGCTCGCGTCGACCGGGCCGGAGCCGATCGGCCGGGCCACGCCCTCAGGCGGAGCCGCGCCTGCGGGGGCCGAGGCCATGCCGCTGCTGATGGTGACCGTTTCCACAGGTTCACGCCAGAGGAGCTTAGGCATCGTCCGACCTCTTCCCTTCACTACTGGCCTGGCCGGTGTCGCCGGTCGAGCCACCGCCGCTGGCCAGGCGCATCACGTCTTCCTCCGACGCCCCGCCGGGCAGTTCGCCGGCCACCGCCCCGTCGCGCAGCACCAGTACCCGGTCGGCCAGGCCGAGGAGCTCCGGCAAGTACGACGACACGACGACGATGCCCAGCCCGCGATCGGCCAGATCACCGATGACCGCGTACAGCTCGCCCTTGGCGCCCACGTCGATGCCCTTGGTCGGCTCGTCGAAGAGCAGCACCTTGGGGCTCGTGAGCAGCCAGCGGGCTAGCAGCACCTTCTGCTGGTTGCCGCCGGAAAGTGTCGAGACCGGCTGGTCGTAGGAGCCGGCCCGCAGCCGCAGGCTGTCGAGCAGACGGTCGGCCTCGACGGACAGGTCGCGTCCAGGCAGCAGGCCGCGCCGCGAGCCGCGGCGCAGGCTGGCGATCGTGACGTTCTCCCGGATGGACAACTCGGGCAGCAGCCCGAGCACCTTCCGGTCCTCGGTCAGCAGGCCCACGCCGGCGTTCATCATGGTCCTCGGCCCGGTCGCTCGGACAGTTCGGCCGGCCACCTGGATCTCGCCCTCGGCCACGGGCTCGGCACCGAAGATCGCCAGCAGCAGTTCGCTGCGCCCGGCGCCGAGAAGGCCGCCGATGCCGAGGATCTCGCCGGCGCGTACCTCCAGGTCGATGGCCGGACCGTCGCGCAGCCGACGCAGACCGCGGACCCGCAGCGCGGCGTCGCCCTCGTCACGCTTGGCGTCCGGGTACAGCGAGGTGACCTGCCGGCCGACCATCGCGGTGATGAGCCGGTCCTCGTCGTACGCGTCCATCGGACCGTGCTCGGAAACGGCGCCGTCGCGGAGGATGGTGACCTCGTCGCCGATCGCGAACATCTCCTCGAGGCGGTGACTGACGTACAGGATGGCCACGCCCTGGCCGCGCAGCCGCAGGATGTGCTCCAGCAACCGGGCCGACTCCTCCTCGGTCAGCGCGGTGGTCGGCTCGTCGAAGACGATGACCTTCACGGACTCGGCGGTCAGCACCTTGGCGATCTCGACCATCTGCCGGGTTGCGGCCGGCAGCCGCTCGACGATGGTGTCGGGATCGAGGCTGTTGAGTCCCACCTCGTCGAGGGCGCTGCGGGCGCGAACCCGCAGCGCGCGGCGGTCGATCAGCCCGCCCCGCGACGGCAGCCGACCCATGAACAGGTTCTCCGCCACCGACAGGTGTGGCAATAGGCTCAGCTCCTGGTAGACGGCCTGGACTCCGGCCGCGCGCAGGAACGCGGGCTCGGCGGTGGTGACCGGCTGCTGTTCGATGTCGTACTCGCCGCTGTCGCGGTGCAGGGCGCCGGTGAGTACCCGGATCACCGTGGACTTGCCGGCGCCGTTCTCACCGGCCAGGCAGTGCACCCGTCCGGGCCGCAGCCGCAGCGTCACGTCAGTCAGCGCCTGCACCGGGCCGAAAGCCTTGGACACATCGCGCAGTTCGGCAACCGGCCGGGGATCGATCGCAGCCCGGTCGACCACTGGGGCGGCGGTCATCCGCCGGCCTTCTCGGTCGGCGGCTCCAGCAGCGCTTTGACGGCCTCGTCGTTCATGTTCTTCTGGTCGGCGACGACGGCACCGGGGTCGATGTCGCGCGGCGGGATCCGTCCGCTGGCCGCCATCGCGGCCGCCAGCACGCCCTGATAGCCGAAGAAGTACGGGTTCTGCACGACCAGCGCGTCGATGCTGCCGTCGGCCAGGGCGGCGTTCTCCTGCGGGTCGGAGTCGAACGCCACGACCGGGATACGGTCGCTCGCTGTGTTGTCCTTGACGGCGCGGGCGGCGCCCACCCCGGAGGTGTTGTTGTCGGCGAACACGCCCAGCAGTGCACGGTTGGCGGTCAGCACGTCATTGACCTGAGAGGCGGCAGTGTTGATGTCGTTGTTGTTGTAGCGCTGCAGGGAGGCATCCACGTTCGGGCACTTCTCGGCCAGGCCCTGCCGGAAGCCGCGGTCGCGGTCGACCAGCGACTGGATGCCGGCCACCGACGACTCGATCAAGACCGCGCCGCGGGTGCGGTTCTGCCCGGTGAGCAGGTCGCACATGCGCTCTCCGCCCTGCACGCCGGCCTTGACGTTGTCGGTGCCGATGTACCCCTCGGACTGGGTGGTCACCCGGGTATCGACGGTGATCACCTTGATGCCCGCCTTGCGCGCCCGGTCGATCGCCGAGTTCAGCGCGCTGGAAGAGTTCGGCGCGATGACAATGGCCTTCACCCCTCGCGAGATCGAGTTCTCCACGAGCTGGACCTGCTCGTCGATGTTCGTCTCCGAGGTGGGCCCGAACGTGCCCACCTGGATGCCGAAGTCGCCGCCGGCGTGCTTGGCGCCGGCCAGCATGACCTGCCAGAACGAGGAGTCGCTGGCCTTGATGACGACGTCGACCTTGGAGCCGCTGGCCAGGCCCCCGGACCCGCCGCCCCCCGAGTCGCCGCCGCCGGAGCCGCTGGCGCGGCCCACTACGACGCCGAGAACGAGGGTCACAAGGGCGATCACCGCGACGAGGGGCGAGGCGAAGACAGTTCGAGTACGCGCCATGGCGCCCTCCAGGTCAGCCTGAATCAGGGGAGCATCCTGTTGGAACTCACAATGCTCGCCGTCTGTCCTGCTGTCCAGAGATCCCGTGTCTGGGTGTATTGGCCTGACTCGAAGGTCCCGAATCTATATGCCGACAGTTCGTTTTGTCTTCCGGTCGCGTGCGGCAGGCGGCTTGCGGCTCTCGTGAGTAGCGGTGGAGTTACTTCCTGTAGGCCTTATGCCGTGCTGGATTGCCGACGAGGAGCGCGGAAATGTTAAATATCCACGATGCGCAGGACGTAACACATCGTCTGCCGGTTGCGATAGAGAGGGGGTGGGGTGCGTGGGTGACGCTCCGCCTAGGGGCGGAGCCTATTTCAATGAACTGACAACGACGCGATGCGAACAATGTGTCAGCGGTGGTGGCTGATTGTGAGACATAAGTCAGGAAAGCTCGAAGCTGCGCGGGTCATTGCGCTGATTGCGGTCGTCTCCGTGATTGCCTCGGTGGTAAATGCATCGACGGTCAACTCGACGCGAACCGCTATCTCCCCAGTTGCTGCGTCGCTACCTAAGGTGATGCAGAAGGCGGGCGTCACCTGTAACACTGCCCCGGCAGTGGAGTTCGGCGCCTGCGTCAGCCGCATGCTGACCGACCCGAACGGCGCGTACTCTCCCGACCACGTCTACACGGCGGCTGAAAAGCAGCCGGTGTCTGCGCCCGGGCCAGCCCCTGGAGGCGCGGCTGCCGGCTCTTGGTCGATCGTGGCGAACTGCACCGTCGACGGCTACGCCGTCAACGCGATCCATGCCAGCCTGACAAACTCTGGCAAGGTGCTGATGACAGCTGGGTCGGGATACAACAAATCATTCTTCAACGCCAAGATCTTCAAGACGTGGCTATGGGATCCCGCGACACCCGAAGTGTGTCCCAGGGAGATTCCGATGCCCGCAGGCGTAGATCTATTCTGTTCCGGTCACACCCATCTGAGTGACGGCCGTATCCTGTTCTTCGGTGGTACTGGCCGCTATGCATCGCAAGAAGTGAAATTCACCGGGATTCGCCAGGCCTACGTGTTCGATGACGATACCGAGGAATTCATGCCCACTGGGCTGATGAACAGTGCTCGCTGGTACCCGAATGGACCGGTCAACGCCGTCGGCAATCCAATCGCCGTCGGCGGGCTGAACGCTAACGGAAAGATGACGTTCATTAACGAGACTTACAACCCCGCCACCGGAAAGTGGGCAAACTTACCGGGCCGGCGGATATTCCCGCTGTACGCCGGGTCGGTACTCCGCAAGACTGGCACTTTATGCTTCACCGGAACCAACTGGGGCGGACGAGCGGGAAGATCGCCTGGCTGCTGGAACTGGAGGAACAACTCCTGGAAGCCGATTCCCGGATTGCCCCTACCTGACTGCCGGGATCAAGCCAGTACCCTCCTGCTCTACCCCGCCCAGGCCCAGAAGGTCATGGTCGTCGGCGGTGGCTGCGCGAGGGGCGTGACAGGCACCACAGCAACGGTCGACCTGAATGCCAAGTCGGTCAGGTTCACCGGTGGCCCGTATCTGAGATCCGCGGCGATGCACAGTTGCGCCACCGTGTTGCCCGACAGGTCTGCTTTTGTCGCGGGCGGTGGTGATCACAACACCAAGCCGCGGCTCCTGGCGGCGCGTCTGCCCTATGGGGCAAGGGCCTGGCAACAGGTGGCCCGCCCCAAAGTGCCGCGCATGTACCACAGCACCTGCGTACTGCTGCCTGATGGCTCGGTCGTCACCTTGGGCACGACTGCACCACCGAAGTCAGTGGAGCCACGGTT
>JAWWOY010000989.1:0-6440 GCA_033851195.1 Kribbellaceae bacterium
CGGCCTGACCGTCCGGCACTCCCCCACAGACCTTCTTCACCCCGCGAATACGACCCACCAGGAGGTTTGGATGTCCACCCCCGACACCACCAGCCCCGGCGCCGCCGAGATCGTCACGGCGATCCTCGCTGCCGCTCAGCTGACCGTCTCCGCCGACGAGCTGGCCACGTTCGTCCGGGACTACCCACTGATCCGGAAGTCGGCCGACGCGCTGTACCTGCCCGACCTCGAACCCGATGAGCCCGCGATCAGGTTCGACCCGCTGGACTTCTACACCGGTGCGGCCACCGCATCGGCCGGAAAGGACGCCTGATGACCGAAACATCCGGACTGACGATCAAGGACGCCGCGGCCGCGCTCCGCGACGGTAGCCTCACCTCGACCGCGCTGACCCAGGAGATCCTGGACAAGGCCACCGCGCTGAACCCGGCTCTCGGCGCGTACGTCGAGATCACCGCGGAGGCGGCACTGGAGCAGGCCGCGGCTGCTGACGCGGCCCTGGCGGCAGGCGACGACCAAGGACCGCTACAAGGCATCCCGCTGGCGATCAAGGACATCATCGCGATGAAGGGCGCGGCCACCACGGCGAACAGCAGGGTGCTGGACCCGGCGTGGGGTGCAGGCACCGACGCACCAGTGGTGGCCCGGCTGCGGGAGGTCGGCGCCGTGTTCGTCGGCAAGTCGACCACCAGCGAGTTCGCGATCGGGCTGCCCGACGCCTCCAAGGGCTTCCCGGTGCCGCACAACCCGTGGAACGTCGAGCACACTCCGGCCGGGTCGAGCTCCGGTACCGGGGTCGCGGTAGCGGCGGGTCTGGCTCTCGGCGGTCTCGGTACCGACACGGGCGGTTCGGTCCGCGGCCCGGCGGCGGTGAACGGTCACACCGGCCTGAAGGTGACGTTCGGCCGGGTGCCGAAGAGCGGCGTCGTCCCGCTCGGCTTCAGCCTGGACAGCATCGGGCCGATGGCGCGCAGTGCCTGGGACTGCGCCGCCCTGCTCGAGGTGATGGCAGGTTACGACCCCAGTGACCCGAACGCGGCCCAGGAGCCGGTTCCGGCGTACACCGAACTGCTGGACGGTTCGGTCGACGGATTGCGGATCGCGCTGCCGATCCCCTACTTCTTCGACCACGAGCAGCTCGACGCGCAGATGCGGGACGGGGTGCTCGGCGCGGTGAAGCAGCTGGTCGGACTCGGCGCCGTTTCCACCGAGGTGGAGCTGGCGCATGCCGCAGAGGCGAAGGATGCGAACCACATCATCCTCGTTGCCGAGGCGTACGCCTACCACCGCAATAACCTGGTGAACCGCTGGACCGACTACGGCGTCCACACCCGGCCGGCGCTGGTCCGCGGCGCTTTCTACAACGCGGGCGATGTGGCCCAGGCGCAGCGATTCCGGCGGCTGTTCTCCCGCCAGGTGGCGGCGCTGCTCGAGAACCACGACGTGATCGTCACGCCGTCCGCACCGACGCCGGCCGAACGGGCCGCCGACCTGTCGCCGAGCAAGCGGCTGCTGACGGCCAGCTACACCGGCCACTGGAACCTGACCGGACTGCCGGCCGTGGCCGTCCCGGTCGGCTTCTCCACCAACGGTCTGCCGTTGTCGATGCAGGTCATCGGCAAGCCGTTCGCGGAGGCCACCGTGCTGAAGGTCGCGGACGCTCTGCAGCGGGTGAGCGACTGGCACCTCGCGGTGCCGCCGGTCGACGCCCTGGTCGCCTGACTCCAACGAAGGGAGAACTCCACAGATGAGCAACGAATCCGAACAGCTCGCCATGGTGCTGGCGATGGCCGGCATCGAACCGATCGAGTCAGATCTGGGGCAGATGGCAACGGCTTACTCGATCGCCAGGGAGAACTCTGCCCTGGTCTCCTCCGTCACCGCCGCCCGCTACGAAGAGCCGGCCCTGATCTTCTCCGCCCGCCCATGACGGCCCGGACGATCTCCGCTGCGCTGGCCTCACTCCGGGCCGGCGAGGTCACCGCGACCGGCCTGCTGGACGAAGCGATCGCGGTAGCCGACCAACACGACGAACAACTCGGCATCTACCTGGCCCGGTTCGACGGGCCGGCCCGGGTGGCGGCCGCCGCTGCGGATGAGATCTACGCGGCCGGCGACGAGGCGGGTCCGCTGCTCGGGATCCCGCTGGGCATCAAGGACATCATCACGACCGTCGAGGGCCCGACCACGGCACAGAGCCTGGTGCACGACCCGACCTGGGGCGACCAGCAGGACGCTCCGGTGGTGAGCCGGCTGCGGGCCGCGGGCGGCGTCATCACCGGCAAGACCACCACGATGGAGTTCGCCACCGGCCTGCCCGACCCGTCCAAGCCGTTCCCGATCCCGCGCAACCCCTGGAACCCGGATCACTGGACCGGTGGCTCCAGCTCCGGCACCGGCAACGGCGTCGCGGCCGGAGCGTTCCTCGGCGGCCTGGGCACAGACACCGGCGGAAGCATCCGTGGCCCGGCGGCTTTCTGTGGCATCTCCGGGATCAAGGCCACCTTCGGCCGGGTGCCGAAGTCGGGCTGTGTGCCGCTCGGGTACAGCCTCGACAACATCGGCCCGATGGCCCGGTCCGCCCGGGACTGCGCGATCATGCTCAGCGTCCTTGCCGGGTACGACGCGAGCGACCCGTGCGCGGTGGACGAACCGGTGCCGGACTACGAGTCGGCGCTGACAGGTGACCTCAGCGGCCTGCGGATCGGTGTCGACCCGCTCGCCGAGTATCGCCGGGCAGACCAGGACCCGCTGCTCGGCGAACTGCTCGACGCCGCCCTCGCCGCACTGGCCGAGCGCGGGGCGACCGTCGTACCGGTGAAGCTGCCGTACTACCGCGAACTGACGGCTGCCACCGGCATCACCTCTCGCAGCGAGGCGTTCGCCTACCACGCGCCCGATCTGCAGAGCCGTTGGTCGGACTACTTCGCCGCTACCCGCCAGGGCATCGGCGCAGCACCGGCGTACTCGGGTGCCGACTACGTCCAGGCCCAGCGCGTACGTCGGGTCGGACAGCGTGAGGTGGCTGCGTTGTTCGAGACAGTCGACCTGGTGGTGACGCCGACCGCGAGCGTTGCGGCCTTCGCGATCGACGGTCTCGCGGATGCGGGGATGGAGAGGTTCCGTGCGATGCACACGTCGTACTGGAACGCGGTAGGCAACCCGGCATTGTCGATCCCGATGGGCTTGGGTGCGGCGCAACTGCCGCTCGGCCTGCAGTTGATGGGCCGGCCCTTCGAGGAGGCGACCGTGCTGCGAGCCGGTGACGCCTACCAGCAGGCGACTGACTGGCATCTGGCCGAGCCCGCGACCGCTGACCGTGCAGCGATCGGGGTCTGAGCAGACTGCATCGGGGACGGCCGGGTTACCGTCCCCGATGCGCCGGGTCCAGTGGTCTTTACATACGCTGGCGATCGGCTCCGGCCTGACTCTCGGGCTGACGGCTCCGCTGACCGCGGTGCTGGCGATGGAGCTGGGCGCCGGCGCGTTCACCGCCGGGATTTCGGTCGCCTCGCTCCCTGCCGTAGTGCTGGTGCTGGACATCCTCGGCACCAGGTTGCTGCCGTTCCTCGAGCCACGCCGTGCGATCGTGCACGGCATGCTGTTGTGGGCGCTCGGCTCGTTCGGGTCGGCAGTGGCACCGACCTTCGCGGTGATGGCCGGGTTCCGGCTCGTCCAAGGCGTCGGCCTCGCGCTCTATGCCGCGGCAGCGCCACAACTCGCAGTCCGGTTGGCCGGCCGTGACCGGGTGGGCCGGGCGATTGGGCGCTTCCAGGCGGCGATGACACTCGGGTCGGCGGCCGGCCCGCTGGCGGGTGGCGCGGTGAGCGGGATCGGGGTCGGCACCGCCGGGCTCCGCCTCGCCTTCGCGGTGTGCGGGTTGCTCGCCGTGTCCTGCGCGGTCTTCGCCCGCTTCACCCTGCCGAGCGTGCCGCCTCTGTCCAGGCCTCGTTGGAGTCTGCCGAGCCTGCCGGGGATGGGTCGGCCGCGAGCGGTACTTGGGTTGTGGATGGGGTCGGCGGGGCAGGGCCTGCGCGGCGCGATCGGCCTCACTGTGGTGCCGTTGGTGGCTGCGGAGGTACTGGACCTCGACGGCGTCCGGCTGGGCGTCTTCCTCACCGCGATGTACCTGGTCGAGGTGGTGACGACGGCAGTCCTGGGCGCCCGCTCCGATCTGCGCGGCCGCCGTTCCGGCGTGGTGCTCGGCGCGGCCGTCGGGGTACTCGGCGTCGGCGTCGTGTTCGCCGCCATGTCCAGTACGTCGGTACCAGTGCTGTTCGCCGCCGCCGTACCGCTGGGAGTGGCGGGCGGCTGCATGTTCGGCGTACTGCCTGCGTTGCTGGTGGATCTGGCCGGGACGACCGAGGTCGGGTTGTCCGCCACCAGGATCGCCCGGGACCTGGGCTCGTCGGCCTGCATGGCAGGCGCGGGCGCGGTGATCACGGTGGCGGGCGCCACCGCCGCGCTCGGGCTGTGCATCGTCCTGTACCTCACCGTCGGCGTCGGCATGCTGGTTGTCGGCGAGACGAGGACCGCCCTCGGCTCCTGAGGTTCCGGTTCCGGTCAGGAGGCCTGGGCCGAGCCGCCGTTCTCGAGCGGTGACCCGTTCTCGAGCGGCGGCGCGGCCCGGAGCCTCGGCGGCGGGGGGCGCTCACCGTACGAGCGCATCAAGGTGGAGAACACCAGCCGGTCGGAGCGGGCGTGCGACATGCTGTACTCCAGTGGCCGGCCGTCCCGCGCCCGCACCACTCGGCTGGTGTCCAGCAGCGGGAAGCCGAGGTCCACCTGTAGCGTCTCGGCGCTGATCGGGTCCGCCATGGAACAACCGATCTGCAGTTCGGTGTCCCCGACCGGCTCGTGCAGGACGTCCGCGATCAGCTCGTACGGCGACCGGTTCAGGGTGGTTGCCGGACCGTCGAGCAGCACCTCGAACGGATCGGCCGGCATGAACGCGGACCGGAGGCTGAGCGGGAAACCGTCCAGCGAGGTGACTGACTCGAGGATCAGCACCGACGCACCGGGGCCGATCTCCAGCCGCTCGGCGATGAACGACGGCGCCGGGTGCAGGGCCGCATAGGTGGTGCGGATCGCCACCCGGGTGCCATCAGAATTGACCTCCTGCGCCAGGTCCCGGGACACCTCGATCTCATGCTGGAGCGCGCTCGGCGCCACGGCGAATGTGCCGGCGCCGCGGATCCGCTCGACCATGCCCTGCTCGGCCAGAATGGCCAGGACGTCGCGGATGATGCCGCGGCTGACTCCGTACTTGCGGATCAAGGCGTCCTCGCCGGGCAGCGGGACCTCGGCCCAGTCGCCACTCAGCAGCTCGGTGCGCAGCAGGTCGCAGACCCACTGAACCGTGCGGGACCGCCCCGGGCCTCGCCGGGGGTGTCGGTTCCCCTGACCGGATAGCTGTGCCACAGACGCTCCTCCTGGTCACTACCGTGACCCGGCGGTCGAGGACGTGCGTGGGAGAAGGGCTTCAGCGACGGACGCCAATGGCCGAGCGTGAAGTTCCCGTTACGCTACTGCTGCCTGACAAGGCGACAAAACGAAAATCCAGTGGCCTGAGTCACACTTTCCGGGGCGTGGAGCAGCGCGAGCGCCGCAGCACAGCCGTCCGGTGGCCGCCGACCTGCCGAGGCCGTGGTGATCGGCGAGAACGGTCGCGCCCTCCAGCAGCATCAGCCACTGCCGCCCGACCAGGTCCATGAGTTGTTTCACGCCGGATCGTGCCCGTCGCCGGAACTCGACGACATGGACTCGATCGCCCGTGCTTGTGTGATCAGGTCGGCTGCTTGGTCCTCAGCACCACACGCCGCGCACCACGCCCGAATGTCCCGGTCGGTCGGCGCCTGTGCGCCGTGCTCCAGTTTGCTGATGCGCGTGAAATGCCAACCGGTCGCGGCGGCAAGCTCGCGACCGGTCAGGCCGGCATCTTTGCGCAGGTTCCGAAGGCGAAGCCCGAGGGCTTCTTGTACCTTTCGAGCTGAGCTATTCGGGGTTGTATTCACTGTAAGGAATACCCAGGGGCCACACTTGATCGAATGCCTTGCGGCACATCTCGACGGTTGCCGGGTTTGTGGTGGTCGTTAGTGAGTTGTTCAATCCTGACCCGGCATAGTGCAGGAAGACGGCCCGTTCGTCATCGAATAGGTAGTAGTCGTTGCCGGGGATGCAGAGTTCCGAGACCTGGCGTCTTGGCACGAACCGCACATCCTCGCCAGCTTCCACCATCGGATGACCAATGGTGAGCGTCCAACGCTGATAGTCGCTGAGCGGTTCGGAAACAATGCGTGCGCGCTACACTGTTCTCCCGGCTGCCACGTGACCGCATAGCGTCGTACACCAATCCTGAAGCCATTCAAGGTCGTCCGGTTCGCCGGCTGCCCACTTCGCCATGTGCGGCAATTCAACCTCCGTGCCGTAGGCGTCGCGAG
>JAWWOY010001078.1:0-5153 GCA_033851195.1 Kribbellaceae bacterium
TTCATCGGGAACGGCACGTACGCCGAGACGATCAAGCCGGCCGTGTCCGGAACCGCTGCCGCGCCGATCTCGATCGCCGCCTGGCCGGGCCGGTCCCCGGTCATCACCGGCTTGACGTACGGCGCGACCATCTCCAGTCGCAGCTACGTCACTCTGTCCGGTCTGACCTTCTCCGGGACTGTTGCTGATGGCATCTATGTCTCGGGCGGGGATCACATCACCGTGACCGGCAACACCGTGTCCGGCGCGGGGCGACCGGCCAGTGGCAAGACCGCACCGGGGATCAGCATCCGCGGCACGGTCTCCTCCGTGGTGAGCAATAACAACTCCCACCACAACAACGGCACCGGCATCCTGCTGGTCAGCGGCGCCAGCGGTGTCACCGTGTCCGGCAACAACGCGAACTTCAACGCGGAGGGCTGGCGGCGCAACGCCAACGGCATCAACGTCACTGCCGCCGGCAACAGCGTGCTGCGCAACATCACGCACGACAACGAGGACTCGGGAATCCAGTTCTATACCGGCGGCAACAACAACCTGGCCGCCTTGAACGTCACGTACAACAACGGCGACCACGGCATCGACAACCTCAACGTCACCGGCGGTCGGTTGATCAGCAACACCGTGTACCGCAACTGCACCACCGGGATCAACGTCGAGGGGACCTCCGGCAACTACCAGGTGATGAACAACATCGCCGTCGACAACGCCGTCTACCCGGCCTACAAAGGCATCGCGTGCGCACGGCGGGCCGGCAACATCGGGATCTGGGATTCCGCGCCGTCCAGCACCACGGTCGACCACAACCTGGTCTGGCTCACGAAGGCGGGCAAGATGTACGCCTTCGGCACGACGTACACCTCGCTGGCGGCGATGCAGGCGGCGACCCACCAGGAGGTCCACGGGGTGCAGGCTGATCCCCGGTTCGTCAGCGCGGCCGGCTGGAACCTGCGGCTGCTGGCCGGCTCGGCGGCGATCGACCGCGGACACTCCGGCGTGTCCGGCGCCCAGTCCACGGACATCGCGGGCAGCCCACGGGTGGACGACCCGGCGGCCAGCAACGCGCAGGCCGAGGGACCACGCCGGTACGACGACCTCGGCGCCTACGAGCGCCAGCCCTGACCTGCAGCGACGGAGGGCACGTGTGCGGGCGCCGCGGCTGAGTCTCGGACGATGAGTCGCGTCGCGAGCTCCACGTGGTGCGAGTCCACCTTCTCGCCCGCCGCGAGCCGCAGCGCTGTCCGCAGGGCCACGGCGCCCATCTCCTGCAGCGGCTGCCGGACTGTCGTCAACTGTGGGGATCCGAGCCGCGCGACCTGTGTGTCGTCGAAACCCACGAGGCTGAGGTCCTCGGGCACGCGCAGGCCTCGGGCGCGGGCCGCCTCCATGACTCCGAGCGCCACTTCGTCGCTGCCGGCAAAGATCGCGGTGGGCGGTTCGGGTAGGTCGAGCAGGGCGGCCCCGCCGGCAAGGCCGTCTTCGTACAGGAAGTCGTGCAGCCGCACGTACTCCTTGGGCACTGGCGCCCCTGCCGCCTCCATTGCCCCGCGGAAGCCGTTCATCCGCGCCTGGTTGCAGCCTGCGGTCGGCGGCCCGCCGAGGTAGGCGATCCTCCGGTGTCCTAGCGACAGCAGATGCTGGGTCGCTGCCAGACCTCCCGCGAAGTTCGTCGACCCTACGCTCGTCACATCCGGCTGCGCGATGTTGAGCGGGTCGACCACGACGAGCGGCAACCGCGCCCGGGAAAGCGCGGCCAGGTCGGCAGCGGTCAGGTCGCTGGTGACGCCGATGGCTGCCCGGCGACCGGTGGCGGTCAGCTCCCGAACCCACTGCGCCGCCCGACCTGTTCCCGGCACCCGCGGGCGCGTGCTCACCACGACGTCCACGCCGGCCGCCCTTCCTGCATCGAGGACGCCCGTGATGACCTCCGTCGAGTAGCTGGTCATCACGCCCTGGAAGAACAGTTCGACCGTGGCCCGCTCGATCGGCTCGGGCCGCCGCCCGACATAGTCGTACTGCCGGAGGACCTCTTGCACCCGGGCTCGCGTCGACGCGGAGACATCGCTCCGTCCGTTGAGCACCTTGGAGACTGTTGCAATTGAGACCCCGGCGGAGGTCGCCACGGTGGCCAAGGTGACGCGACCTCTCAAGAGCGGCACCTCCTTACACTCCTCCTGTGGTGGGGGCGTCACCGGCGATCGGGCTCAGATCGACTGGGGTCACCATCGTACGATCGTGGCCCACCACGCGCAGATCGCCGGTGATCCGCACAATGCCGCGACACGGCAGGTCTGCGGCCGAGGTGCCGACGAGCACCTCGAGGTCTCCTGGCTCGACGATTCGGCGCAGGTCCGTCGTCGTGTAGGCCGTGCGGTCCGCGTGCACATGGAAGGTGACGTCCGTCGCCGCGCCCGGCTCCAGCGACAGTCGCGCGAAGCCGGTGAGCAGCTTCATGGGGCGGGCGACCTGTGCCACGACGTCGTGCAAGTAGAGCTGGACCACCTCATCGCCGACGCGAGACCCGGTGTTGCGAACCTGGACAGCGACCGTGAACTCGCCGTCGGTCGGGACCTCGGTGGCGCTGATGCGCAGGTTGTCTACCTCGAACCTGGTGTACGACCCGCCGAAGCCGAACGCGAACAGCGGCGCGGCGTCCAGTGCGCTGATACCGGCGCTCTCGGCGCTGCCAAGCGCGGGCTGCAGGTAGGTGTTGGGCTGCCCGCCCGCGTGCCGTGGGATCTGTACCGGCAGCTTGCCGCTGGGCATGATTCTGCCGCTGAGCACGCCGGCGATCGCGGCGCCGCCCTCCTCGCCGGGCATGAAGGCCTGGACCAGTCCGGCCGCGCGGCCCGCGACGTCGCCCAGGGCGTACGGCCGACCGGACACGACTACGACGACCACCGGCGTTCCCGTGTCCAGGAGTTGCGCGACCAACTCGCTCTGTACGCCGGGCAGCCGCAGGTCCTCGGCGTCGCAGCCTTCCCCGGAGGAGCCGTGCCCGAACAGCGCGGCCAGATCCCCGACGTAGGCGATGCACAGGTCAGCGTTGCGGGCTGCGTCAACGGCGGCGTCGAGCCCGGACCGGTCCTCCCCGGTGACTGCACAGCCCAGCTCGTACACGATTTCAACGTCCCCGAGCTCGTGCTGCAGCGCATCGACCGCGTTCTGCACCTCGATCCCGAGCCCGCGGTCGGGGTAGCGCGGCAGTACGTGGTTGGGGAAGGCGTAGCAGCCCATGAACGTCTTGGGGTCTCCGGCGCACGGCCCGACCACTGCCACCCGCCGCAGTGCCGGCTGCTCATCGCCGAGGAGCGGCAAGGCAGACCCGGCGTCGAGCAGGATGATCGACCGCTCCGCCATCTCCCGGGCGAGAGCACGGTTCGCTGGGGAGTCGAGGTCCACTCCGCCCTGGCGGACGGAGCTCTCCGGGGTCCAGTCCGGGTCGAGCAAGCCGAGCTGCGCCTTCTGCAGGAGCAGACGCCTGGCCGCGCGGTCGACGAAGTCCTCCGAGAGCCGGCCCGACCTGACCCGCTCGAGCAAACCGGGGCCGAAGCCGAGCGTGTCCGGCAGCTCGACGTCGATGCCGGCAACGAGTGCCAAGGCGCCTGCCTCGTCGGGGTTGGCCGCGACGTGGTGCATCGTGGCGAGGAACGGCACTGCCCAGTAGTCGGAGACGACCGTGCCGGTGAAGCCCCAGTCGGCGCGAAGTACCTGCGTCAACAGCCACGGGTCCGCCCCGGCCGGGACGCCGTCGACGTCGGAGTACGAGTTCATCACCGAGCCTGCGGCGGCTGTCGCGATCGCGGTCTCGAAGGTCGGCAGGATGACGTCGAGCAGCTCGCGGCGGCCCATCGACACAGGTCCGTGGTTGCGCGCCGCCCGCGACGCGGAGTAGCCGGCGAAGTGCTTCAGCGTCGCGATCACGCCGGCGCTCTGGAGACCGCGGACGTAGGCAGAGCCGAGCATCGCGACCAGGTACGGGTCCTCGCCGATGGTCTCTTCCACCCGGCCCCAGCGGTAGTCGCGCACGACGTCGAGCACGGGGGAGAGGCCCTGGTGGACACCGACGGCGGCCATGTCGCGCCCGATGGCAGCGGCCATCCGCTCCACGAGGTCAGGGTCGAACGTCGCGCCCCACGCGATGGCCGCGGGGTAGACGGTCGCCCCGTACGTGGTGAATCCGGTCAGGCATTCCTCGTGGACCAGCGCGGGAACGCCCAGCCGGGATCCCTCCAGTACGACCTTGTGCTGGCGCATCAGTTCCGCCAGGCCCTCCTCGACCGAGACCGGGACGCTGCCCCAGACCCGGGTGAGGTGGCCGAGTCCGTGCCGGCTTGCCTCCTGCAGCGAGACGGACCCGGACTCCGCGAAGACATCCTGCAGTGGGGCCACGTTGAGGGACTCCTCGACGGGCACTTCGGCGTCGGCCATATCGTTACCCACCCAGCGGCTGCCGAGCTGAGCCACCTTCTCCTCGAGCGTCATCGCCTGCAGGAGGAGTTCGGCCCGCTTCTCGGCCGGCAGTGAGGTGTTCAGCCAGGGGCGTTCGTCCGGGCCGGCCGTTGGGACTGAGGTCGTCACGAAAAGTCTCCCTATTCTTCGACCGTTCTAGCTAAGAATTTTCGAAAGATTTCGACGCTTGACGGCCATCTTCTGAGCGCGAGAGATCCACCCGTCGCAGGGGTGTTTCTCCTGTTCGCTAGGTCCATTCGCTGAGGACACTCTCTCTCGGCAAAGCCTTCTCTTCAAGTCTTGACACCCGCGTGAGCGAAACCTACGTTACGAAACGTAGTTCTCACCGAACAGGTGCTTCCGCTACCTCGCGGAGCAGTTGGCAAGGCGCAGCCTGGTGTCGCGCCGGCGGCCGCTGCACCTGACAACCCACCCGCCGCGGAGTGGTCCGCGGCCCCGGAGTACGGAGACAACCGTGGATCCCATGACGACCTCCCGGCGCAACTTCCTCCGCCTTACCGCCGGCGCCGCCGGTCTCGCCGGCGCGCTCTCTGCCTGCGGCACTTCCGGCCCGAAGAGCTCCGGCAGCTCGACCGGCGGATCGGGCGGCGGCGGGGCCACTTACTGGCTCCTCACCGGCCAACCACAGCAAGCCATCCGCGAGGCGCAGGTCAAGCGGTTCAACGACGCGAACTCGGGCA
>JAWWOY010001030.1:0-2902 GCA_033851195.1 Kribbellaceae bacterium
CAGCCGGATCGTCACTTTCACCCGCGACCAGGTCGACCTCAGCGACACGACCACAAACTGTGTCTGGCCGACGACGACTGGATCGAACTCCCCGAACCCTCGGCATCAGCCCCAAAACCGCCATGCATGTCGGCGGTCACGAGAAACTACCCGGAGACGGCCACGAAGCTGCCCGTCGGCGGACATGAGAACTGCCCGCTGATGGTCATGGGATCTGCCCGACACGACGTCGTCTGCCTCGCCGGTTCCGCCGGTTGAGGCCCTTCCTCGGGTGTGGTTGGCGGTGCTGAAGCGCCGTCACACCCGAGGAAGGGTTGAGTTGAAGTCTGCCGAGGAGATCATGGAAATTCTGGAAGCGTTCGACCTGACCGGGTCGTTTCGTGACGCCGGCGAGCTGGCCGGTTGCTCGCATCACACCGTGGCCCGCTATGCCGCCGCCCGGGAGGCCGGTGGACTGTCGGACCGGCCGGCGGTGCGGCCGCAGCTGATCGACCCCTACCTGTCCAAGGTCGAGGAGTGGGTGGACCGGTCCCGGGGCAAGATCCGCGCCGATAAGGCGCACGAGAAGCTGCTCGCGCTCGGCTATGCCGGCTCCGAGCGGACGACCCGCCGCGCGGTCGCGGCGGTGAAGAAGGCGTATCGGGCCGGGCGGGTGCGGGTCCACCGGCCCTGGGTGGCCGAGCCGGGGATGTGGCTGCAGTACGACTTCGGTGACGGCCCGGTCATCGACGGGGTGAAGACGGTGTTGTTCTGTGCGTGGTTGGCGTGGTCGCGGTTCCGGGTGGTGCTGCCGATCCGGGACAAGACGATGCCGAGTGTGTTCGCCGCGCTGGATGTGACGCTGCGCCGGCTGGGTGGCGCCCCGACGTATGTGCTGACCGACAACGAAAAGACCGTCACCGTCGAGCATGTCGCCGGAGTGCCGGTCCGCAACCCACAAATGGTTGCCTGGTCGCGGCATTACGGGGTCACGGTGCACACCTGCGAGCCGGCCGACCCGGCCAGCAAGGGCGGCAGCGAGAACACGGTGAAGCTCGCGAAGGCCGATCTGGTGCCCACGAGCGCGAACCTGCGTGAGCAGTACGCCTCGTTCGCGGACCTCGAGGCGGCCTGCGAGGCGTTCTGCGTCGAGGTCAACGACCGGGTCCACCGCGTCACCCGCCGGGCGCCGACCGACATGCTCGCCGAGGAACGGGCCCGGCTGCACCCGGTGCCCGAGCATCCGCACACGGTCGCGTTCGGTGTCACCCGGGTCGTTGCCGCCAACACCCCGATGGTGTCGTTCGAGGGCGGGCAGTACTCGGTCCCGCACCACTTGCTGGGCGAGACCGTGTGGGTCCGTGTCCACGGCCGCGGCGACGGCGAGCAGGTCATGGTCGTGCACGTCGGCGAGGGCGGTCCGGTCGAGGTCGCCCGGCACCGGCGCGCCACCCCGGGCAGCCCGAAGCTGGACGACGGCCACTTCCCGCCGGCGCCGGCCGGCGCGCTCAACCGTGGCCCGCGGCCGAGGAACGCCGCGGAGGCGGAGTTCCTCGCGCTCGGCGACGGCGCCCGGTTGTGGTTGACCGAGGCCGCCGCGGCCGGGACGACGAAGATGCGGGTGAAGATGACCGAGGCGCTCGCGCTGGCGAAGCTGTTCGACGCAGGCGAGGTCGACTGGGCGCTCGGGCATGCGGCGATGCACGGCCGGTTCGCCGAGGCCGACCTGGCCTCGATCCTCGACCACCACGCGACCGCCCGCTCCAGTGGTCGTGGTGGCGAGCATCGTGCCGGTGAGGAGCGCAGCCTCACCCAGGGCACCGCCGCCTGGGCCGGACTCGGCCAGCCACCCGGCCAACTCCGCGAGCAGACCGTCCGCCCCGGCAACGGCTCCGGCTGCGGCAACGAGGGTGAGGTGATCGCGTGAGCGCCGCACCGCCCTCGGTCGGGATGCCGGTCGCGCCGCCGCTGCCCGACGACGTCGAGACCCTGCTGCGCCGGCTGCGGCTGCCGCACGTGCGCCGCCACGCTCCCGACGTGCTCGCGACCGCGAAGGCGCAACGCTGGGAACCGGTCGAGATCCTTCGGGCTCTCCTGGCCGAGGAGGTCGCCGGCCGGGACCGCTCCGCGCTGGCCACCCGGCGCACCGCGGCCGGGTTCCCCACCGGCAAGACGTTCGACGCCTGGCAGCCCGAGGCCTCCTCGATCCCGCTGCCCACCCAGCAGGCGCTGCGCACCCTGGAATGGGTCGGACGGCGCGAGAACCTGGTCGTCTGCGGGCCGTCCGGGACCGGGAAGACGTTCCTGCTCGAGGCGCTCGGCCAACAAGCCGTCCAGACCGGGCTGAAGGTCGCCTGGTTCACCCTCGAAGACCTCGGCGTGCTACTGCGCCGGCACCGCGCCGACGACACCGTCACCAAGGCCATAGCCCGCGTGCTGCGAGCCGACCTCGTCGTGGTCGATGACATCGGGCTGTTGCCAGTGGCCCAAGACGCCGCGGAAGGTCTCTACCGGCTCGTCGACGCCGCCTACGAGAAACGCTCCATCGCGGTCAGCTCGAACCTGCACCCGGCCGCGTTCGACGAACTCATGCCCAAGACCCTCGCAACCGCGACCGTCGACCGGCTACTCCACCACGCCCACGTCTGCCAGACCAGCGGCGACAGCATCCGACTCACCCAAGCCCTCACCGGCCAGGGGGTGAGCCCGTTGACCACCTGATCAACGACAGCCGGTGATGGCCAGCACTGGGCAGATCCCATGGCCATCACCGGGCAGTTCTCGTGACCGTCAGCGGGCAGGTTTCACGACCGCCTCCGGGCAGAACCTAATGTCCCTTGACAGCGTTGTCGACGGTGAAGCGCTTCTCCTCGGTCCGGCCGAGCGGGAACGGCGGCTGGGTTGCGAAGAAGTCCACCTCCTG
>JAWWOY010001037.1:0-6340 GCA_033851195.1 Kribbellaceae bacterium
TGATCGACGGAGACGACTCATGACCGAGCTGGTTGCGCTGGGCAACGCTGGTGCTGCCATCCGGCGGGCGAACGACGAGCATCGCGCTGCGCTGGTGGGCTACCTGCCGGCCGGCTACCCGACGTACTCCGGTGGCATCGACGCGGCGAAGGCGCTGATCGACGGTGGCGTGGATGTGGTCGAGATCGGGCTGCCGTACAGCGATCCCGTGATGGACGGGGTGACCATCCAGCGCGCGACCGAGGTCGCACTCGCCGGGGGACTGCGCACCCGTGACGTGCTCAGCACGGTCGAGGCCATTGCCGCGTACGGCGCCGACCGCGGCGTACCGGTGCTGGTGATGACCTACTGGAACCCCATCGAGCGGTACGGCGTGGACGCGTTCGCGCGGGATCTGGCAGCCACCGGGGGAGCGGGCCTGATCACGCCTGACCTGATCCCCGAAGAGGGCGTCGAGTGGATCGCCGCGGCGGACAAGAACGAGTTGGACAAGGTGTTCCTGGTCTCGCCCTCGTCGACGGACCAGCGGATCGCGCTCACCACCGGGTCCTGTCGCGGGTTCGTCTACGCGACCGCGGTGATGGGCGTCACCGGTGCGCGCGAGCAGACGTCCGATCTGGCCGCGCCGCTGGTCGCCCGGACCAAGGCCGCCACCTCCTTGCCCGTCGGGGTCGGCCTCGGCGTTTCGAATGCGGACCAGGCCGCGGGCGTCGCGTCGTACGCGGATGCCGTGATCGTGGGTTCGGCGTTCGTGAAGGTACTCGACGCCGGAGCGGGTCCGGCCGGCGTACGGGAGCTGACCGAAAGTCTCGCGGCGGGTGTCCGGCGGGAACGCCGGGCACCTGTCACGCGTTAGACCGAAGGTGACTCGATCCAGGAACGCGGCTGTCCTCCTGGCCGCGGTGGTCCTGCTTGCCCTGGCCGGTTGTAGCAGCGGAGCGAAGCAGTCCAGTGACAATCCGGGTGGTGCGATCATCCGCACCCCGGCGGGCGATCCGAACGGGCTGCGGGGGGCGATCCTCGACCACCCGTACGCACTGCCGGCGAAGTCGCTGACCGATACCAGCGGCAATGAGTTCAACCTGGTCACCTCGACCAAGAAGCCGGTGACGCTCATCTTCTTCGGCTACACCAACTGTCCGGACGTGTGCCCGACGGTGATGGCAGACGTCGCGTCGGCACTGACGAAGCTGGACAAGTCGGTCCGGGACCAGGTGCAGATGCTGTTCATCACCACCGATCCGGCGCGCGACAGCGGCCCGGTGATCCGGAAGTATCTGGATCGGTTCGACCCATCGTTCGTCGGGCTCACCGGTCAGTTGGCGTCGATCAAGGAGATCGCCGGGGCTGTCGGCGTACCGGTGGAAGGCATGAAGAAGCTGCCGTCGGGGGGGTACGAGGTCGGGCACGGCGCGCAGGTGCTGGGCTTCGGCAAGAACGACAAGGCGACCGTGATCTGGCTCTCCAATGCGTCCATCGGCGATCTGGCGCACGATTTCGGCAAGCTGGTGGAGCAGAACCAGTGACGAAGCCCTGGTTCCCCTGGGTGTCGACGGCCGCCCGGTTGGTGCTCGGGGCGGTGATGCTGCTTGCCGGTGCGCTGAAGATCAATGACCCGGAGGCCGCGGCGCAGGCAGTTCGCGCTTACAAGCTGCTGCCGAGCGCGCTGGAGGCGCCGGTCGGCTGGGGGCTGCCCTTCCTGGAGGTCGCGATCGGTCTGCTGCTGGTGGTCGGGTTCGGGGTGCGTGCGGCCGGCCTGGCCGCTGGTGTATTCATGGTGGTGTTCATCGTCGCGGTGTCCTCCGCCTGGGCTCGTGGTCTGGCGATCGACTGCGGCTGCTTCGGCGGCGGTGGGCAGGTCGCTCCCGGCCAGACCCAGTATCTGCAGGAGATCCTGCGAGACGTGGGTCTGCTGGTGCTGGCGGGATGGTTGTATCTCACCCCGACCAGCAAGTTCGCGCTCGAATCGGATCCGCACGTATCGACAGGAGTAACCGCGTAGTGAGCAAGACACCCCCCAACCCGCTGGTCGACCACAAGCCGCCCCGGCTCTCCGCCGGCGTGATCGTGGTCGTCGTGCTGGTTCTCGCCCTCGGCGCCGGTGTCGGCGTCCAGTACTGGCGCGGTCACTCCGCGGTGACCCTGGACGCGAACATCGCGCCCGAGCCGGCCCTGATCACCGGGCCGGGCACGGACGGCAAGGGCGTCACCGTGGGGAAGCAGGGCGCCAAGGCGCACATTGACCTGTACCTGGACTTCCGCTGCCCGCATTGCAAGGACTTCGAGGACGAGACCGGCGCGACCATCGACAAGTTGCTCAACGACGGCACCGCCACCGTCACCTACTGGCCGCTGGCCTTCGTGAACCCGGACTCGTCGCCCCGGCTGGCGAACGCCTTCGCCAACGCCGCCGCGGCCGGCAAGGCCCGCAGCTATGCCGACCAGCTGTATGGGAGCTTCGAGAAGTCCTGGACCACGGACCAGTTGCTGCAGCTCGGCACCCAACTCGGGATCAACGACGCCAAGTTCGAACAGGGTTTGACCGACGACAACTACGCGAACTGGCTCGACTCGATCGGGAAGGCCGCGGACGCCCGCGGCGTGACCGGGACGCCGACCGTGTTCGTCGACAACAAGATGCTGACCGCTGACCAACTCACCCCCGATGGCCTTGCCGCCGCCGTCGGCGCCGAGTGACCGGTCGAGTCCCCATCGTGACCAGCTCTTGGTGGTCGCGCCGGGGCCGGTCGAGTAGCGTTCCTGGTTGTCATGTCTAGTCAGCCTTCCGCCGTGCTCATTCCGGCCTTCATCCCCAGTCCCGGCCAGGGTGTGTGGCACCTCGGCCCGTTGCCGATCCGTGCCTACGCCATCTGCATCCTGATCGGCATCTTCGCCGGTTACTGGCTCGGCCGGAAACGGTGGGTCGCCCGCGGCGGCTCGCCCGAGATCCTCGCCGACGTGATCATGTGGGCGGTCCCGTTCGGCCTGGTCGGCGCCCGGATCTATCACGTCATCACCGACGCCGAGCTGTATTTCGGCCCGGGCAAGCACCCGATCGATGCCCTGAAGATCTGGCACGGCGGCCTCGGCATCTGGGGGGCCGTCGCCTTCGGCGCGCTCGGCGCCTGGATCGCCTGCCGTCGCCACAAGGTGCCGTTCCTCGCCGTCGCCGACGCGATAGCGCCGGGGATCGCGCTGGCCCAGGTGGTCGGCCGGTTCGGCAACTACTTCAACCAGGAGCTGTTCGGCCGCCCGACCACCGTCTTCTGGGGCCTGAAGATCGACCCGGCGCATCGCCCCGAGGGGTACGCCGACTTCGCCACCTTCCACCCGACCTTCCTGTACGAAGCGATCTGGAACCTCGGCGTGATCGCCCTGGTGATCCTGGCCGACCGTCGCTTCAAGCTCGGCCACGGCCGCGCCTTCGCGCTGTACGTCGCGGGCTACACCGCGGGCCGGGCCTGGATCGAGAACATGCGGATCGACACCGTCAACCACTTCCTCGGGCTGCGCCTGAATGTGTGGACCGCGATGATCTTGTTCGTACTGTCGGTCGGGTACCTGATCATCAGCGCGCGCCTCCGGCCCGGCCAGGAAGACATCTCCACCGGCCCGGCAGCGGCGGGTGGCAACGGAGACGGCGGTTCCGGCGAAGAGCCCGCTGCCGCGAAGCACGACGAGCCGGCCGCCCCTGACACCGCTGCTGACACCGCCACCGCCACCGCTACCGAGGCCAAGGCCGACACCGAGGCCAATGCCGACGGCGACGGTGACGCGGCTTCGGAGGACGCGCCGGAGCACACCGACGAGCCGAAGGTGCCGGCGACCAAGACGACCTCCGACGGGCCCCGTGACTGAAACCGGAGGTCCGGCGGTCGGCGGCGAGGACTCGCCGCCGACGCCGACGTCCGGGGCCTCGGCCGAGCACGCCGGGGACCACACCCACCGCGATGTCACCGGCGGCTGGCTCCGGCCGGCTGTCTTCGGCGCGATGGACGGCCTGGTCTCGAACTTCGCCCTGATCGCCGGCGTCGACGGCGGCACCAACTCCGGCTCGCACGTCGTGATCCTGGCCGGCTTCGCGGGGCTGGCCGCCGGCGCCTTCTCGATGGCGGCGGGGGAGTACACCTCGGTCGCCAGCCAGCGCGAACTCGCGCACGCCGAGATCGAGGTCGAACGGCGGGAGATCCAGCTACACCCCAGCGATGAGGAGCTGGAACTCGCCGAAACCTACCAGGCGAAGGGCCTCGACCCGGACCTGGCCAGGAAGGTCGCGCAGCAGCTCCACGCCAACCCGGACCAGGCCCTGGAGGAGCACGTCCGCGAAGAGCTTGGCCTCGACCCCAACGACCTCCCCTCGCCGGTCGTCGCGGCAGGCTCCTCCTTCATCAGCTTCGCCCTGGGGGCGATGATCCCGGTACTGCCCTACCTGCTCGGCGCGACCAACGTCATACCGGCGTTGATCATGTCCCTCACCGCGCTGTTCATCTGCGGCGCCATCGTCAGTCGCGTAACCACCCGCTCCTGGTGGTACTCCGGCCTCCGCCAACTCCTCCTCGGCGCGGCGGCAGCAGCCCTTACCTACGGTGTGGGCACGCTCGTAGGCCCCGGCATCGGCTAACCCACATCCGCTGGCTATCGGTTACTCCTGAAGGCCCGCATCCTCCTGCCCGGCGCCCGAGAACGGGAGTTCGCAGCACACCATCGTGCCGCCGCCCGCCGGGCTGTGGATGGAGAACATGCCGCCGAGTGCCTCGCTGCGGTCTTTCAGGCCGACCAGCCCTGAGCCGCGTAGCGGGTCGGCGCCGCCGACACCGTCGTCTCGGACGCACACCCACAGGGTGCCGTTGGAGGTTTCCGCGGTCACCTCGACAGCCGAGGCGCGTGCGTGCTTGGCCGCGTTGGTGAGCATCTCCGAGACGACGTAGTAGGCGCCTACCTCGATTTGTTCGGGAAGTCGGCCATCGATTCGCACGTTCATGTTCACCGGCACTGCTGAGCGCCGCGCGAGCGCGCGCAGGGCCGGCGGCAGTCCTGCCCTGGACAGGATCGCGGGATGTATGCCGTGTGACATCTCCCGAAGTTCATCGATCACCTCCACGAGCCCCTCCGCCACGTCCGTGATCTCAGTACGGATGTCGTCGCTCTCCGGGGGTGCCGCCGCCACCGAACGCAGCCTGAGTGCCAGCGCGAGGAGGCCCTGCTGTGCGCCGTCGTGCAGGTCCCGCTCGATCCGCCGGCGGGTCTCATCCGAGGCGGCTACGATCCGCGCACGGGACGTGATGAGCTCGGCCCGGCTCTGCGCGTTCGCGATCGTGGTGGCGACGAGTTCGGTGAACTCCGCCGTCCGCTGCTCGGTGTCGGGCGGTAGGGGCCCCTGCCAGGATCCGACGGCGATCAGTCCCCACAGCCGGCCGTTGACGTGTATCGGCACGGCGACCGCGGACCGTATCCCCTCGACCACCGTAGCCTCGCCGCCCGGAATGTCGCGGTAGTCGTCGACCCGGGCGGCCTGGCGGGTACGCAAGACGGTCGCTGTCAGCCCGGTCGGCGGATAGCCCTCCCAGCGTTCCCCGACCTGCACCTGGGGTTCCGTCGCACCTGCGTTGGCGACGAGCGTCGCCGTTCCGTCGAGCTCGAACCGGATCATCCTGGCGGTGCCAGTACCGGCATGCCGCAGAGCCTCCCTGGCCGCGGCCGCGAACACCGCCTCGGGCGATGCGCCCCGCGCGACCAGCATGGCCAGGCGCCGTAGTGCCGCCTGGGTCTCGGCGAGTTCGCGCAGGTCCTGCTGGGCCAGGGCGTCGGATATCGCCGGTCCGACGAGCTCCATGAAGTCCGCCAGTCGGTCGGCGGTGCCGGAAGAGAACGGCCCTCGCCTCGTCCACACGGTCACCACGCCCCAGCGGCGGCCTGCGGCGATGATCGGGCTCGCCACCATCGACCGGATTCCCAACTCGCGCATGCGGTCGACGACCGGATCCGACACGCTGCTCCATTGGTCCTCGTCGACCCGGGCGGAGCGGCCGGTCCGCCACACCAGCGCCGGGGCAAGGTAGTCGCGGAGTTTCACGCGCGTCCCGACCGGCAGATTGGCCTGGTCCTCGCCGATACAGCGGACGACCACGACGGAGTCGCGCTCGAAGCGGCCTACGCCGGCGTTGTCCGCGCCAAGCAGGCGGCAGGCTTCATCGGCGACCGCGGCGAACACCTCGGCCGGCCGCGCTCCGCCGGCCACCAGCGTGGCCACGCGCCGCAGCGCGGCATGCTCATCGGCAAGCTGAAGCAACCGTGTCTGGTCGGGTGGATGATGGCCCGTCCCCGCATCGCCGGCATGGCT